>NZ_JALHBK010000042.1:0-60863 GCF_031570565.1 Nonomuraea sp. 3-1Str | reverse complement strand
CGGGGCGCGCGGCTGGCGGGCCGACGAGGCGGCCCGGGCGGTGCTGCTGGCCGCGCTGCCCGCGGAGGGACTCGCCGAACGGCTCTCTCTCCTGTACGCCGAGGCCACCGCCGAGGAGAAGCTGGCCGTGCTCAAGGCGCTGCCGCTGCTGCCGGTCGGGGCGGAGGTCGTCCCGCTGCTGGAGGACGCGATCCGCACCAACGACGCCCGGCTCCTGGCCGCCGCGCTCGGCCCTGCCGCCCGGCACCTGGACCAGGCAACGTGGCGGCAGGCCGTGCTCAAGTGCGTGTTCACCGGGGTGCCGCTCGACGGCGTGCACGGTCTCGCCCAGCGGGCCGACGCGGAACTGGCCACCATGCTCGCCGGGTTCGCCGCCGAGCGCGCCGCCGCCGGCCGCACCATGCCCGCCGACGCCGCCGCCCTCCTCGACCGTCTCATCCAGCGAAGCCGGACCGGCTGATCCGGCAGTGGGAGGCCTGATGCGAATCTTCGACCCGCACATCCACATGACGTCGCGCACCACCGACGACTACCGGAGGATGGCGGCGGCGGGCATCCGCGCCGTCGTCGAGCCTGCCTTCTGGCTGGGCCAGCCGCGTACCAATCCCGGCTCGTTCGTCGACTACTTCGACTCCTTGCTCGGCTGGGAGCCGTACCGGGCCGGATCGTTCGGCATCCGCCACCACGCCGCGATCGCGCTGAACCCCAAGGAGGCCAACGACCCCCGCTGCCGGCCGGTGCTCGACCTGCTCCCCCGCTACCTGGACAAGGACGGCGTGGTCGCGGTCGGCGAGATCGGCTACGACTCGATGACGCCCGAAGAGGACGACGCGTTCGCCCGGCAGCTCGCCTTCGCCGTCGAGCACGGCCTGCCGGCACTGGTCCACACCCCGCACCGCGACAAGGCCCGGGGGACTCGGCGGACCCTCGACGTGGTGGCCGCCTCCGGCATCCCGCCGGGTCGGGTCCTCGTCGACCACCTCAACGAGCTCACCGTCGGCCAGGTGCACGAGTCCGGCTGCTGGATGGGCTTCTCCCTCTACCCTGAGACCAAGATGTCGCCGCCCCGGATGGTCGAGATCCTGAGCCGGCACGGGATGGAGCGGATGCTGGTCAACTCCGCGGCCGACTGGGGGAGGTCCGACCCGCTGCTCACGGTGGAGACCGCGCGAGCCATGCTGGCGGCGGGCTTCGACGAGGACGACGTCGACAAGGTGATGTGGCGCAATCCTGTGGAGTTCTTCGGCCAGTCGGGCCGGCTCGACCTGTCCGAGGCCGACCAGGCGGAGCCGGCGTTCCAGGGCAACTCGATCCTGCGCGGAGGAAGCTGATGCGGCTGCGCGACCCGGCCGGGCGCGTCCTGCATCTGGGCTACTGCACCAACGTCCACCCCGCCGAGGACCTCCGTGGCGTCGTCGCGCAACTGGACGAGTTCGCCGTGCCCGTCCGCGAACGGCTGGACGCGCCCGTGCTCGGCCTGGGCCTGTGGCTGGCCGCGCCCATGGCGGCCGGGCTGGCCGCCGACCCCGCGGGTCGCCGGCGGCTGCGCCGCGAGCTGGCCGCCCGGGGGCTGGAGGTCGTGACCCTCAATGGCTTCCCCTACCGGTCGTTCCAGGACCCGGTCGTCAAGCACGCCGTCTACCAGCCCGACTGGACCAGCCGGGAGCGGCTGTCGTACACGCTCGACCTGGCCCGTGTCCTGGCCGACCTGCTGCCCGCAGACGCCGTACGCGGCTCGATCTCGACGCTGCCGCTGGCCTGGCGCGAGCCCTGGGACACCGGCATGGCCGGGCGGGCCGCTCGGCGGCTCGACGAGCTGGCCAAGCGGCTGGCCGGAATCGAGGCGGCGACCGGGCGCGTCATCAGGGTGGGCTTCGAGCCGGAGCCCGGCTGCGTCATCGAGACGACGGCCCAGGCCGCGGCCCGCCTCGCCGGGGTGGACACGGACCGGCTCGGGATCTGCCTCGACCTGGCCCACCTGGCGTGCGCCTGGGAGCGGCCGGCCGACGCCCTGCGCACGCTGTGGGGGGCGGGCCTGCCGCTGGTGAAGGTCCAGCTGTCGGCCGCTCTGGAGAGCGCCGAGCCCGCGGCGCTGCGGGAGTACGCCGAGCCGCGCTTCCTGCACCAGACCCGCAACCCCGACGGCGGGGCGGCCGACGACCTCGGCCAGGCGCTGGCGGCCGGCCTCCCGGCGCCCTGGCGGGTGCACTACCACGTGCCCCTGCACCTGCGGCCCGAGCCGCCGCTGTCGGCCACGACGGGCGTGCTCCGCGAGGCCCTGGCCGAGCTGGTCGCCCACGGGGCGTGCGATCACTACGACGTGGAGACCTACACCTGGAACGTGCTGCCGCCGGCGCATCGTCCCCGCACCTCGCAGGAGCTCGCGGCGGGGATAGCCGCCGAGCTGGCCTTCGCCCGCGACGAACTCCACCGTCTGGGAGTTCGCCCATGACCTCTCCACAGGGAAGCGCGCGCGGCGCCTCGCATCTCGTCCTCGACGTGGTCGGGCTCACCCCCCGCCTGCTGGCCCACATGCCCCGCCTGCGGGCGGTGGCCGGGACCGGCTTCCAGGCCCGGCTCGGCACCGTCCTGCCCGCCGTCACCTGCCCCGTCCAGTCGACGTTCCTGACCGGGCTGCCTCCCTCCGCGCACGGCATCGTGGGCAACGGCTGGTACTTCCGCGATCTGGGCGAGGTGCTGCTGTGGCGCCAGCACAACGCCCTCGTCCGTGGCGAGAAGGTCTGGCAGGCCGCCCGCCGGCGCAGGCCCGGCTTCACCGTGGCCAACATCTGCTGGTGGTACGCCATGGGCGCCGACGTCGACTGGACCGTCACCCCACGGCCGATCTACCACGCCGACGGCCGCAAGGAACCCGACTGCTACACCTACCCTCCCGGACTTCACGACGAGCTGACCGCGCACCTCGGCCCGTTCCCGTTGTTCTCCTACTGGGGGCCGGGGGCGGGCATCGCCTCCTCTGCCTGGATCTGCGCGGCCACCCGGCACGTCATGACGACCCGCGACCCCGACCTGACCCTCGCCTACGTGCCGCACCTCGACTACGACCTCCAGCGGTACGGGCCCGGCGACCCCCGTTCGGCCGCAGCCGCGGCCGAGCTGGACGGGGTGCTGGCGCCGCTGCTGGACGCCGCCCTCGACCGGGGGACGACGGTGACCGTCCTGTCGGAGTACGGCATCACCGACGTGTCCCGGCCGGTCGCGGTCAACCGGCTGCTGCGCGCGGAGGGCCTGCTCCACGTCCACACGCAGGCCGGCATGGAGTACCTGGACCCGTGGACCTCCCGCGCCTTCGCCGTGGCCGACCACCAGGTGGCCCACGTCTACGTACGGGACCCGGCCGACGTGCCGGCCGTGGCGCGGCTCTGCGCCGCCCTGCCCGGCGTGGCGGAGGTGCTCGGCGAGGAGCACAAGACGGCCCGCGGCCTCGGCCACCCGCGCTCCGGCGAGCTGGTGCTGCTGGCCGATCCCCACGCGTGGTTCACCTATTACTACTGGCTCGACGACGCCCGGGCGCCGGACTTCGCCCCCCTCGTGGAGATCCACCGCAAGCCTGGCTACGACCCGGCCGAGCTGTTCTTCGACCCGGCCGGCCCGGGACGGGCCAGGCGGCGGGCGGCCCTGGCCCTCCTCAGGAAGAAGGCCGGCATGCGCTACGTGATGGACGTCGTCGGCCTCGACGCGGGCGCCGGCGCCGTCCGCGGCTCCCACGGCCTGCTCCCCCGCGATCCGGCGGACGGGCCCGTGCTGCTGTGCTCCGACCGGTCCGCCGCCCGCGACCACCTCGCGGCGACCGAGGTGAAGGACTTCCTCCTCGGCCGTACACCCTAGGCCCCGGCCGGTGCGCACAGCGGTGCTCAGACGGTGGGCATCGTCCCCCGGCTCAGGTGGCGCGGTGCCGGGAGCGGCGGGCCGGGCGGATGTTGGCGTTGAGGTGGAAGACGTTGTCCGGGTCGTAGACGGCCTTCACCGCCGCCAGCCGCCCGTACTTCTCCGCCCCGTACGCCGCCCGTACCCGGTCCGCTTCCCGCTCCACCTGGAAGTTCACGTAGGAGCCGGCGCCCATGGCGTGCGGGAGCACCGCCTCCCAGGCGGCCCGCGACCACGCCCGCTCCGCCGGCAGCGCCTCGGGCGACGGCGTGAGCGCCGTGAAGCAGAGCGTGTGGTGCGGCAGGCGGGACCCGCCGTAGGCGGTGGCGGCGTCGTCCACGGCGCAGAACTCCCCGTCGAGGCGGAACGACGGCATGAACGTCATCGCCGACCCCTTGAGAGCCGCCTGCTCGCACAGCGTGGCCGCCACCCGCGGGGTGATCGCGGCGAGGTCCAGCGCCCTCTCGTAGGCGTGGACGCCCCAGGGGGCGGTGGCGTCCAGGAACGCCTGGAGCCGCGGGTACGGCATGGCGTCGGCGTACGTGAACAGCGGCCTCAGCATGTCCTCGACCCCGGTCACCGTCGCCCGGTGCTCCTCCGCCGAGCCGAATCCCGCGATCAGCAGCGCGTGGCCGGGCCTGGAGCGGTGCGGCGGCGGCACGAACGGCGCGGGCGGCGCGGTCAGCCCGTACGCGGCCAGCACCCCGGCACGCCGGGGCAGCCCGGCGATCGCCTCCTCGATCGCCAGGAGCGCTTCCGGCCCGCGCTCGGCCTCCCAGAACAGCAGCGCGAAGTGAACCTCGGGCCCCACCGGGTGCAGCCGGAAGGTGAAGCCGGTGACGACGCCGAAGTTCCCGCCGCCGCCCCGGATGGCCCAGAACAGGTCGGGATGGTCGCGGGCCGAGGCGTGGACGTACTGGCCGTCCGCGAGGATCAGGTCGGCGGACTGCAGGTTGTCGGCCGAGAGGCCGTGCATCCGGGTCAGCCAGCCGAACCCGCCGCCCAGCGTCAGCCCGCCGACACCCGTGTGGCTGACCGTGCCGCCGGGCGTGGCCAGGCCGTGCGCCTGCGTGGCGGCGTCGAGGTCGGCCCAGGTGGCGCCGCCCTCGCAGACGGCGCGGCGGGAGGCGGGGTCCACCCGCACCCGGCGCAGCCCGCTCAGGTCCACCATGAGGCCGCCGGAGGTCACGGCGGAGCCGCCGACGTCGTGGCCGCCGCCGCGTACCGAGATCTCCAGCTCCTCCTCGCGGGCGAACCTGATCGCCGCCGACACGTCGCCGGGGCCGGTGCAGCGGACGATCGCGGCCGGCCGGTGGTCGACGGCGCCGTTCCAGAGCGCGCGGGCGACGTCGTAGCGGGGGTCCTGCTCCGTGACCACGCGTCCCGTGCACCTCTCGCGCAGCGTCTCCAGCTCACGTTTGATCAGCCGCACCATGACGCCCTCCCGGCCGGCCCTCCCCCAGAGCCGGCGGTCAATGTCAACTCATCGTAGTTTTCGGCGAACCCGTCGTGTCCCGGTGACCGGTGAAATCCTGGTCATGCCCGTCGTCCCGGCCGTCCGCCCCAGCGGACGGGGGCGGCCGTACGGGCTCGGGCGGGGGATCGTAAGATCACCAAGGTGACGATCGGCCCTGTGGCGATGGGTGGCCGGCCCGACGAGGTGCGCGCCCCCGAGGAGTGGCTCACCCCGGTCGAGCGGGAGCGGGCCGCGCGGTTCGCGTTCGACGCCGACCGCGCCGCGTTCGTCGCCGCCCACCTGCTCGTACGGCAGTGCGCCGCGGCCGCCCTCGGCCGGCGCCCGGAGGAGCTGACGCTGCTCCAGCGCTGCGACGTCCACGGCCCCGGCCACGGCCGGCCGTACGTCGAGCAGGCTCCCTCCCTGGGCGTCAGCTTCAGCCACACGCGCGGCTACGTCTGCGCGGCGGTCGGCGACGGGCGAGTGGGGGTGGACGCGGAGCGCGTGCCCGCGGGCCCGCTCGACGGGGCGCTGGCCGAGGTGGCGCTCACCCCGCGCGAGCGTGCCGGGGTCACCCGCAACGACGAGCTGATCAGGCTGTGGGCCCGCAAGGAGGCGCTGATCAAGCGCGGCGAGCTGTCACTGGACCTGCTGCGGACGGCGGAGATCGACTGGGCGGGGCGCCACGTGCTGGAGTGGACGGCCGAGGCGGACGTCATGGTGGCTGTTATCACAGACGCCCCAGCCCGCAGACTGCCGCTTTCCGAATAAACTGGACGTATGTTCTACAGGAAGCCCTTGGAGGAGCGGATCGCGGACCGCGTGGCCGCGCGCAAGCCGCTGGAGGAGGGCAAGACCTTCGAGCACGGACCGGCGAAGTTCGTGTTCGTCTTCCTCATCGCCGCCGTCGTGATCATGCACGTCGTCGGCGTCGCGATCGTCATGGCCTTCGCCTAGACCAGGTGTCTGGAGCGGACGCCTGGACCGGCGCCCGGGCCGGGCGATCGCCCGTGGGATCGATGAGCGTGCGCTAGATTGGAGATCATGAGCGCGCCCCGCTGGCTTTCCCCCGCCGAGCAGCGTGCCTGGCGCACCCAACTGGCCCTGCACAAGCTGCTCATGCATCGGCTCGACCGTGAGCTGCAGGCCCACTCACTGTCCGTGAACGACTACGAGATCCTCGTCAACCTCTCGGAGAGTTCCGGCAGGCGGATGCGCATGAGCGACCTGGCCGACGCCACGATCCAGTCACGCAGCCGCCTGTCCCACCAGATCTCCCGCATGGAGGCCAAGGGTCTGGTCACCCGTGAGGAGTGCCGCGACGACCGGCGCGGCACGTTCGCGGTGCTGACCGACGAGGGCTGGGACACCATCCAGCGCGTGGCGCCCGACCATGTGGCCGGCGTGCGCGAGCACTTCATCGACCGGCTCACCGACGAGCAGCTCGACGCCCTGGAGAAGGCCTACCGGCCGATCGTCGAGCACCTCAAGGAGCTGCGCTGACCCGTCCCCGCACGGCGGGGCGGCGAGCGCCGACACCCAACCGATATCGGTGACCGCCGCACGCTGATCCGGACGCTCGCTACGATCCGCTCATGCCGAGAAAGCTGCTGCTCGTCGTTCTTGTCGCGCTCATGTCGGCCTGTTCGTCGGGTGGCGGCGCGGAGCTGCCCGCCGGGCCCGACCTGATGAAGAAGGCGTCGGAGGCCATGAAGACGGTCACGTCGGCCACGTTCTCCATCGCCACCGAGGGCAAGCCGAAGGTGCCGCTGAAGAAGGCCGACGGCCGTCTCACCTCGGCGGGCGACGCCGACGGCACGCTCACGCTGGAGGTGCTCGGCAGTCTCCAGGAGATCACGTTCGCGCTCGTCGGCGACACCGTCCACTTCAAGGGGCCGACCGGCGGCTTCCAGCGGCTGACGCGCAAGGAGCTGGCGCAGATCTACGACCCGTCGCTCATCCTCGACCACGACAAGGGCGTCCCCCAGCTGCTGGCCACCGCGGCCGACCCGCGCGTGGAGGCGGAGGAGGACGGCGCCTACCGGGTGGCGACGACGTTCTCCGGCCAGGTGCTCGGCACGATGGTGCCCGGCGTCACCCAGGGCGTCAACGGGACCCTCTGGGTGGACAAGGCGACGAGCCGCCTGCGGAAGGTGGAGCTGCCGCTGCAGGACGGCACGGTCACGGTCGCGTTCAGCGACTACGACGCGCCGGTCACGATCACGCCGCCGCCGGCGGGCTGAGGCCGGCGGAGTGGGCTCCTTGACGACGGGACCGGCCGGCGAGGACCCGGCGGTCCGGAGTGACGAGAACCGTCCGGCGAAGGCGGCCCGCCGGGTCGCGCTCGGCGTCGGCGGCGCGGTGGTGCTGCTCGCGGCGCTCGACGCCTACGTGGTCGTGACCGTCCTCATCGACATCGCCGAGGACGTCGGCATCCCGGTCAACCGCCTGGAGCGGGCCACGCCCGTGGTCACGGGGTTCCTGCTGGGGTACGTGGCGGCGATGCCGCTGCTGGGCCGGCTCTCCGACCGGTACGGCCGCAGGCCCCTCATCCACGCCTGCCTGGCGGCGTTCGCGCTCGGCTCGGTGCTGACGGCGCTGGCGGCCGGCGAGGCCATGGTGGTCGCCGGCCGGACCGTCCAGGGCGTGGCGGGCGGCGCGCTGCTGCCCATCACGATGGCGCTCATCGGCGACCTGTGGGACGAGCGGGAGCGGCCCATGGCGCTCGGCGCCGTGGGTGCGGCGCAGGAGCTGGGCAGCGCCCTCGGCCCCCTGTACGGCGGGCTGCTGGCGGCACTGCCCCGCACCTCGTTCCTGGGGGTGGAGCTGGGCGGCTGGCACGCCATCTTCTGGATCAACGTCCCGCTCGCCGCCCTGGCCGCCGTCGCGGTGCACCGCTGCGTCCCCCCGCCCTCTCCCCCAGCGGTACGGGCGGACGGCACCGGAGCTGTGGAGCGCGCGGACGGCACGGGCGCCGTGGGGCGGGTGGACGGCATGGGAGGCGCGCTGCTGGCGCTCGCCCTGGCCCTCCTCGTGGCCGGCCTCTACAACCCGGACCCCGCCAAGGCCGTCCTCCCGCCCTGGGGCCTGCCGCTGATCGCCGCCGGGCTGCTGGCCGGGGCCGCGTTCGTCCGGTGGGAGATCCGCTCCCCCGTACGACTGCTCGACCTGTCCGGCACCCGCAAGGGGCCGCTGCTGGCCACGCTCGGCGCCAGCTTCCTGACCGGCGCGGCGCTGCTGGTCACCATGGTGTTCGTGCAGTTCACCGCGCAGACGCTGCTGGAGATGGAGGCCCTGGAAGCCGCCGCGCAGGTGCTGGGCTGGTTCCTGATCGCGCTGCCCGTGGGCGCGGTCGCCGGCGGCCTGCTGGCGCGCCGGCTGGGTGACCGTTCCGTCGCCGTGACGGGCCTGCTGGTCGCCGCCGTGGGGTACGCGCTGATGAGCCGCTGGCCGCTGGACTTGGCCGGCGCCCGTCCGCAGATGAGCGCCGACCTGGTGGTCGCCGGACTGGGCCTGGGCCTGGTCATCGCCCCCGTGTCGGCGGCCGTGCTGCGCGTCACGCCGGCCGCCCAGCACGGCGTGGCCTCGGCCGCCGTGGTGGTGGCCCGGATGATGGGCATGCTGATCGGCATCGCGGGCGTGTCGGCCTGGGGGTTCTACCGGTTCCAGTCGCTGACGGCGCATCTGGACACGCCGCTGCCGTTCGGCGTCGACCCGGCGGTGTACGCCCGCAGGATGGCGGACTACCTGGCCCGGGTCGACGCCGCGCTGCACCTGGAGTACACCGAGATGTTCCTGGTGACGGCGGTGCTGTGCCTGATCGGCGCCGTGGTCGCCCTCTTCATGCCCAGACGCGGCGCCTGAGCGGCCGGTGCGTCAGGCGAGAGGGTGCGTCTGGACGGGAGGGCGCGTCAGGGCGAGAGGCGGTGCAGGTCGCGCGGGAACAGCGCCGCCTGGCGGATGTTGGGCGCGCCCGTCAGGCGGGCCGTCCAGCGTTCCAGGCCGATCGCGAACCCGCCGTGCGGCGGCATCCCGTGCTCGAACGCCCGCAGGTACCCCTCGTACGGCTCCACGGCCTCGCCGCGGGCGGCCAGCGCGTCCAGGTAGTCCTGGTGACGGTGCAGCCGCTGCCCGCCCGTCACCAGCTCCAGCCCGCGGAACAGCAGGTCGAACCCGTTGGAGTGGCCGGGACGCGCCGGGTCGGGATGCGTGTAGAAGGGACGTTTGACCATCGGGTAGCCGGTGACGAACAGGAACTCGGATCCGTGCTCCCGCAGCGCCCACTCCGACAGCCACCGCTCCTGCGCCGGCGACAGGTCCGGCTCGCCGTCCTCGCCGCTCATGCGCTTGGCCTCGGTGAAGTGGACGGCCGGGATCTCGGCCGGCACCTCGGGCAGCGCGGCGGCCAGGGCCTCGACGGCGGGGGCGGCGCGCAGCCGTACCGACTCCAGCATGCCCGCCAGGGCCTCGCGCAGGACGGCCATCACGTCGCGGTGGTCGCGGACGAACCCCAGCTCGGCGTCCAGGCTCGTGTACTGCGCCAGGTGGCGGGCGGTGTCGTGCGGCTCGGCCCGGAACACCGGCCCCACCTCGTAGACCCGCTCGAACACGCCGACCATCGCCTGCTTGAAGAACTGCGGCGACTGGGCGAGGTAGGCGGGACGGCCGAAGTAGTCGACGGTGAAGACGTTCGCGCCGGACTCGGTGGCCGAGGCGACGAGCTTCGGGGTGTGGATCTTGGTGAAGCCGAGCCGGTCGAGCGTCGCCCGGAACCCGGCCACGCTCGCCGCCGAGATCTCCAGCGGCGCGCGCAGCAGCGGGTGCCGCAGCGCGACGGGCGCGTGGTCGAGGACGGCCGGCAGGGCGGCCGGGACGACGGGCCGGTACAGGTCGAACGGCGGCGCCTTGGCGGGCTCCGACAGCACCTCGATGCGGGGCTCGGTGAGCTCGGCCCCGCCTGGCGCGTGCGCGTCGGGCGTCACGAGGCCGGTGACGTGCACGACGCTCTCCTCGGGCGGGAGCGCCGTCCCGGGCGGGACGACGACCTGGGCGACGCCGCGGCGGTCGCGGACGAGGAGGAAGGACACGGATTTCAGCCGCCGGCGGCGATGGACCCATCCGGCGATCGTCACTCGTTGGCCGGCGTGCTCCTTGAGCTGCGCCGACAGGACACGAGAGATCATCACTGCTCCTTGGAGGACGTGTGTGATCCCTTGGGAGTGCGGGGGAGAAGGGAGCTCCCGGTGCCACCGCACTTTCGCCGCCCCGGACGGGACGGCCTCCGTGACCCGATGACGGGGGTCAGGCCGGCGGGGCATTTCCTCCCCGCACTCGGGAGTGTCTTCGCCGGGAGGCACGGGGCCGCCTTCGCAGCTGCCGGCGGCTCTCTCTGCCCGCGCGGTCTTCCGGCTACTCGTCTCCGTCAACGTGTTAGCCGTGGATGTTAGCCGCCGCCCCCGCGACGAGGCAACGCGATTGCTGCCGGGTCGCGGGGGCCGGGCCGTCACTTCTTCTGCTGGGAGGCGCCGCCCTTGCGCTTCTCGCGGATCTTCATCGTCACCTCGATGGGCGACCCGGCGAAGCCGAACTCCTCGCGGATGCGCCGCTCGATGAAGCGCCGGTACGTCTCCTCCAGCCACCCCGAGGTGAACAGCACGAACTTCGGCGGCTCCACCGACGCCTGGGTGGCGAACAGGATCTTCGGCTGCTTGCCGCCCCGGACCGGCGGCGGCGTCTGCTGCACCAGCTCGGTCAGGAACGCGTTGAGCCTGGCCGTGGGCACTCGCGTCGACCACGACTCCAGCGCCTTCTCCAGGGCCGGGACGAGCCGGTCGACGTGGCGGCCGGTGCGGGCGGAGATGTTGACCCGCAGCGCCCACGGGGTGCGGACGAGCTGCCGGTCGATCTCCTTCTCCAGGTAGTAGCGGCGGTCCTCGTCGACGAGGTCCCACTTGTTGAACGCGACCACCATGGCGCGGCCCGACTCGATCACCAGACCGATGATGCGCAGGTCCTGCTCGGTGAGCGGCTCGCTGGCGTCGATCAGCACGACCGCCACCTCCGAGCGCTCCAGCGCGGCCCGGGTGCGCATGGCCGCGTAGAAGTCGGCGCCCTGCAGCTCGCGGTCGCGCCGCCGGATGCCGGCCGTGTCGACGAAGCGCCAGGTGCGCCCGCCGAGCTCGATCAGCTCGTCCACCGGGTCACGGGTGGTGCCGGCCATCGGGTCGACCAGCACCCGCTCCTCGCCGGCGAGCTTGTTCAGCAGTGACGACTTGCCGACGTTGGGCTTGCCGAGCAGCGCCACCCGGGCGGGGCCACGCTCGGTGCCGAACGTCTCGCGCGGCGTCTCCGGCAGCGCGTCGAGGACCACGTCCAGCAGGTCGCCGCTGGAACGGCCGTGCAGGGCCGAGACCGGGTACGGCTCGCCGAGGCCGAGTGACCACAGCGCTGCGGCCTCCAGCTCGATCAGCTGGTTGTCGACCTTGTTGGCGGCCAGGATGACCGGCTTGCCCGACTGGCGCAGCACCGAGCCGACGATCTCGTCGGAGTCGGTCGCGCCCACGGTCGCGTCGACCACGAACACGATCACGTCGGCCAGCTCGACCGCGACCTGCGCCTGCTCGGCGATGCGCAGGCCCATGCCGGTGGCGTCGGGGTCCCAGCCGCCGGTGTCGACGACCGTGAAGCGCTTGCCGCGCCAGTTGGCCTCGTAGGTCACCCGGTCCCGGGTCACGCCGGGCACGTCCTCGACGACCGCCTCCCGGCGGCCGATGATGCGGTTGACCAGCGTGGACTTGCCCACGTTCGGCCGTCCGACGATGGCCACGACGGGCAGCGGACCGCTGTCGTCGTGCTCTTCCGTTAGTGCGAGGTCGTCGAGATCAGCCTCGACCCAGTCCCCCGTAGACACGATGTTTCATCCTTAGTGAGTCCCGCACCTGTTCAGGCGCGCTCGTAGTGCTGGCCGCCGGAGCCGCTCCGCGCCGCGGAACCGCTCCGCTCCTCGACCAGTCTCAGCACCTCCGCGATGACCTGCTCCAGGTTCAGCGCGGTGGTGTCGAGCTCGACGGCGCCATCCGCCATCGAGAGTGGATCGGTCTTGCGTGTCGAGTCGAGCCTGTCGCGCCTGGCCAGCTCGGCCTGCTGGGCCTCGACCGTCGTCGCCGGCCCCGTGGTCGCGGTGGGCTCGGCGGCGCCGGACAGCTCCGCGTGGCGGCGCTGGGCGCGGGCCTCGGCGCTGGCCGTCAGGTAGATCTTGAGCGTCGCGTCGGGCGCGACGACCGTGCCGATGTCACGGCCCTCGACCACGATGCCGCCGTCGCCGATGATCCGCCGCTGCAGGGCCACGAGCCGGGCCCGCACCTCGGGCACCGCCGCGACCAGCGAGACGGCGCCGGTCACCTGGGCGCCCCGGATCGGCCCCGCCACGTCCACGCCGTCGATGTGGATCGACGGGGCGTCGGGGTCGGTGCCGGAGACGATCTCGGGCTCGACGGCCCGAGCCGCGACCGCGTCGGCGTCGGCCGGGTCCACGCCCTGCTCCAGCACCCACCAGGTCATCGCCCTGTACATGGCGCCGGTGTCGAGGTAACGCAGGCCGAGGGCCTTGGCCACCCCGCGCGACGCGCTCGACTTGCCCGACCCCGAAGGGCCGTCCATGGCGACGACCAGACCGGCCACGGCCTCTCCTTCTTCACGCTCTCAAGGCTCTTGCTCGACCTCAAGAGGCTACCGCCTCGCGCCCCTTCCGGCGTCCGCCCGCGTCCCCCCGCGCCTGGCGGAGCGCGCCGCCGGGACGGCCGGTGAGGAGGCCGTAGGACCACAGAGCCGTGGCAGTCCGGTAAGGGGCCGTATGACGAGTAAGGGGCGGCATTCCGGTTAGGGACCGTACATGGTCGAACGGGTTACGGTGGTGGTGGCCACCAGGAATCGACGGCGCGCGCTGGCCGGGTCCCTCCCCCACCACCCACGCCCCGTCATCCTGGTCGACAACGGCTCCACCGACGGCAGCCCCGGCTTCGTCCGCCGCCACTTCCCCGGCGTCACCGTCGTCGAGGCCGGCCGGAACCTGGGCGCGCCGGCCCGGAACGTGGGCGTGCGCATGGCGCGGACCCCGTACGTGGCCTTCGCCGACGACGACTCCTGGTGGGCGTCCGGGGCGCTGGCACGGGCGGCGGACGTCCTCGACGCGCACCCACGCCTGGCCGTGCTGGCCGCCCGCGTCCTCGTCGGCCCCCAGGAGCGCCCCGACCCGGTGTGCGAGGAGATGGCCCGCTCCCCGCTCGGCCACGACCCGGACCTGCCCGGCCCGAGCGTGCTGGGCTTCCTCGCGTGCGGCGCGGTGGTGCGCAGGGACGCATACCTGGAGGCCGGCGGGTTCGACGACGTCATCTTCTTCTTCGGCGAGGAGGAACGCCTGGCCATGGACCTGGCCGCGAAGGGCTGGGGGCTCGCCTACGTCGACGACGTGGTGGCCCACCACCATCCGTCCCCGTCGCGGGACCCGCGCGGGCGCAGGGAGCTCGCCACGCGCAACTCCGTGCTCACGGCCGTGCTGCGCCGCCCGTGGAGCGTGGTCGCCCGGCGCTCGCTGGCGGCCCTGCGCCAGGGCCCGCGCGGCTGGCGGGGGCTGCGCACGGCCGTTCCCCGGCTGCCGCTGGCGCTGGCACAGCGGCGCGCGCTGCCCCCGGCGGTCGAGCGGGCCCGCCGGCTGCTGGAGGACCGCCGATGAGCCCGCGCCACGCGCCGGGGCCAGGAGACGACGAAGGCCCGACGGGCCCCTGGAAGAGCAGGGAGCACGCGACCGGAACCGGAGACGGCCGGGGGTGCGCGGCGGCGGACGCGCGGGTCGGCGCCGTCGTCATCACCTGGAACAGGCGCGAGGAGGTGCTCAGGTCCGTCGGCCGGCTGCTCGCCCTCCCCGAACGTCCGAAGGTCGTGGTGGTCGACAACGGCTCGGACGACGGCACCGCCGAGGCCGTGTCCGCCGCGTACCCCCGGGCGGACGTGGTGGCGCTGCGCGAGAACCTGGGCGCCGTCGGCCGCAACATCGGCGTGCAGCGGCTGGACACGCCGTACGTGGCGTTCGCCGACGACGACACCTGGTGGGAGCACGGCTCGCTGGCCCGCGCCGCCGACGTGCTCGACGCGCACCCGCGCCTGGCGGTCGTCACGGCCCGCATCCTCGCCGAGCCCGGCAGCCGGGAGGACCCGATCGTGCCGGAGCTGCGCGACTCCCCCGTACGCGGCCCGTCCTGGCTGCCCGGACCGGCGCTGGGCAGCTTCCTGGCGGGCGCGTCGGTGGTGCGCCGGGACGCGTTCCTGCAGTGCGGCGGGTTCTCGCGGCGGCTGTGGCTGGGCGGCGAGGAGGAGCTGCTGGCCGTCGACCTGGCGACCGCCGGCTGGGAGCTGTGCTATCTGGAGGAGCTGACCGTCCACCACGAGGCGTCCAGGAACCGTGACGCCCACGCCCGCAGGCGGGTGGGGCTGCGCAACACGCTCTGGTTCACCTGGCTGCGCCGCCCGGTGCGGGCGGCGATGCGCCGCACGCTGCACCTGGCGCGGACCGTGCCGCACGACCGCGTCTCCACGCTCGCGGCCCTGGACGCGCTGCGCGGCCTGCCGTGGGTGCTCGCCGAACGCCGCAGGGTCCCCGAGCGGGTGGAGGTCCGCCTGGCGAGCCTGGAGCAGGCCCAGGCCACCTCGCGGGCCCGCCGCTACGTCTCCTGACCCACAGGCCGTCCGGGTACGGCAAGACGGCCGTCCGGAGGGCCGGGCGGGCCGGTCAGGGGACCTGCCAGCCCCGCTCGTGCAGGGCCCGGGTGAGGACCGGCGCGGCGTCCGGCTGGACCGACACCTCGGCGATGCCCAGCGGCAGGCCCGGCGCGTGCTCCAGCCGCACGTCCTCGACGTTGACGCCCACCTCGTCGCACACCTGGAACAGCTTGGCGAGCTGGCCGGGACGGTCGCCGATGACGACCTGGACCATCACGTAGGAGGAGGCGGGACCGCCGTGCTTGCCCGGGATGCGCCCGTGGCCCGCGACGCCCCGCTTGAGGAGCTGGGTGATCTCACCGGAGGCGGTGCCGTCGCCGCCGGCCATGGCGCGCAGCGCGGACGCCGCCTCGGACAGGTCGCGCGAGACCGCCTCCAGGACCTCGGCGACGGGCGCCGCGTTGCCGGCCAGGATGCCGAGCCACAGCCCGGGGTCGCTGCCCGCGATCCGGGTGACGTCGCGCACGCCCTGCCCGGCCAGCCCGAGCGCCACCTCGGAGGCGTCGGCCAGGCGGGCCGCCACGGCCGAGGCGGTCACGTGGGGCGCGTGGGACACCACGGCGACGGCCCGGTCGTGGTCGTCGGCGTGTACCTCGACGGGGTTGGCCCCGCACAGCTCCACCAGGCGCAGCACCGCGGCCCTGGTCTCCGGGGAGCTCTCCGGGGTGGGGCAGAGCGCCCAGGGCCGGCCCAGGAACAGGTCGGCCCGCGCCGCCCCCGGACCGGACCTCTCCCGCCCGGCCAGCGGGTGCGAGGCGACGTACGCGCCCAGGTCGCAGCCGAGCCGGCGGGCCCCGTCGATGGGGACGGCCTTGACGCTGGCCACGTCGGTGTAGTGGGTGGCGGCGCCGGCCCGCTGGAGGGCGAGCAGCTCGGTGGCGACGTGAGCGGGCGGCACCGCGATCACCGCGAGATCCGCCCTCCCGGCACCGGTCACGCCGTCCGCGCCGCCCGCGCCGGCGGCCGTCGCGGGCTGGGGCTGCCATTCCTCGCCCGCGCCCAGCTCGCGCGCCAGGCGCATCGCGCCCTGGTCGCGGTCGGAGAGCAGCACGCGAACCCCGTGCCCGCGCAGCGCCAGCGCCACGGAGGTGCCGATGAGACCGGTGCCGACGACGAGCACGGTGCGGAGTTCGGAGGCCATGTCGATGTCCTGGGTCGTGTTCCGGGTGATCCGGGCCGGGTGGGAGGGCGCCGCTACTGGGCGATGTCCTGGCGCAGGGCGATCGCGCCGCGCAGGTAGACGTGCTGGATCTCCGAGCGCGGCTTGTCCGTCTCGACGTGCGCCATGAGCCGTACCACGCGGGGCAGCGCGCCCGGCACGCCGATCTCGGTGCAGCAGATGAGCGGCACCTCATGGAAGCCCAGCTTACGCGCCGCCAGCGCCGGGAACTCGGCCGTCAGGTCGGGTGTGGCGGTGAACAGCACGCTGATCACGTCGTCGGTGGTGAGCTGGTTGCGCTCCATCAGCGCGGCGACGAGCTCGGTCGTCCCCTCGATGATCGCGTCACGGCTGTCGGCGTCCACCTGGATCGCCCCGCGGATCGCCCGCACCATTGTGATCCGTCCCCTCTATAAGCGGTGGAGCCCGTGCGGACCTCCGCACGGGCTCCTGCGTTCTGATCAGGTTACAGCTTCACGGCTGCGTACAGCTCGCCCACTTCCTTGAGCGTGAGCGCGCGGATGGTGCCGGGCTTGGTACGGCCGAGCTTGACGGGCCCGAACTCGATCCTGGCCAGGTCGATGACCCGGTGGCCGGCCACCTCCAGCAGGCGCCGCACCACGTGCTTGCGGCCCTCGTGCAGCACGACCTCGACCAGCGCCTGCTGGCCGTGCTCCTGCACGATCGTGAAGCCGTCCACCTTGACCAGGCCGTCCTCCAACTCGATGCCCTGCCGGAGCCTGCGGCCGAGGTCGCGCGGGATGGGACCCGGCACCTTGGCCCAGTACTTCTTCAGGACGCCGTAGCTGGGGTGGGTCAGCCGGTTGGCCAGCTCGCCGTCGTTGGTGAGCAGCAGCAGGCCCTCGGTCTCGGTGTCGAGCCGACCCACGTGGAACAGGCGCGGGGCCAGCTCCTCGACGTAGTCGGCCAGGGACGGGCGGCCCTGGGGGTCGCTCATGGTGGACACGACGCCGATGGGCTTGTTCAGCGCGTAGTAGACGAGGTCAGGGGCCGTCGGGATGCGCTTGCCGTCGACGTGGATGACCTGCGCGGCGGGATCGACCTTGGCGCCGAACCTCCGCACGACCTGGCCGTTCACGGTGACGCGGCCGTCGCCGATCATCTCCTCGCAGGCGCGGCGGCTGGCCACGCCCGCCTGGGCGAGGACCTTCTGCAGCCGCACGCCGTCGGGGACCTCGGTGGTGTCGCGCTCGTCGGTGTAGCCCTCGGGGTAGAAGTTGCGGTCGCGCACGGGCTGGCGGGCCGTCTTGAACCGGTCGCGCGGCGCGTCGCCGCCACGGTCGGCCGGCTGGCCGGTCCTGCCCGTCCCCTGGGAGCCACGGCTGCCGCCGTAACCGCCCTGGCCGCCGTAGCCGCCCTGGCCGTCTCGCCGTGCGCCGCCGCCCGCGGGCCGGCCACCGTACGAGGGACGGCCCCCGGAGGTGGGACGGCCTCCCGAGGTGGGACGGCCGATGGTCTCGAAACCGCCGCGGGAGCCGCGCGGCTCGTCACGGCGGCCGAAGCGGGCGCGGGTGGACGAAGCGGAGTCGTCGCGCCGGCCGCTGCGATCGGCCCGGAACCCGGGACGGGAGTCCCCGCGGGAGTCGGTGCGGGACTCGGCACGGGAGTCGGTGCGGGAGTCGTCTCGGTGGCCGCCGCCGTAGCCCGGCCTGTCGCGGTAACCGGACCTGTCGCCGGAGCCGGATCTGTCGCCGTAACGCGGCCTGTCGCCGGAACCGGACCCGGGCCGGTCGCCGTAACGGGGCCTGTCACCAGAACCGGAACCGGAACGGTCGCCGTAACGCGGCCTGTCACCGGAACCGGAACGGTCGCCGTAACCGCCACGGTCCGTGGGGCGGCGGTCGGAACGGAAACCGCCACGGTCGTCGCGGCCCGCAGAGCGGGGGCCCGGACGGTCGTCGCCACGGTCGGAACGGAAACCACCACGGTCATCCCGGCGGTCCGAACGGAAACCGCCACGATCGTCGCGGCCGGCCGGGCGGGGACCCGGACGGTCGTCGCCACGGTCGGAGCGGAAACCACCACGGTCATCCCGGCGGTCCGAACGGAAACCGCCACGGTCGTCGCGGCGGTCGTCGCGGCGGTCGTCGCGGCGGTCCGAGAAACCCCGGTCCGAGTCGCGCCGGGCGAAGTCACGGCCCCCGGACTCACGGCTGCCGAAGTCACGGCCCCCGGAGTCACGGCCGCCAGAGTTGCGGCTGCCGGAGTCGCGCCGGTCGGAGTCGCGCCGGTCGGGGCGGAAGCCGTCCTCACGGCTGCGGAAGCCGCTGTCGCGGCCCTCCGGCCGGGCGCCGCCCTCGCGGCCCTCGGAGCGGAAGCCACCGCGGTCGCCGCCGGTGCGGTCGCGGGAGGTGGAGTCGCCGTACCGGGCGCGGCTGCCGCCGCGGTCGGCGCGAAGGGAGTCGCGGCCGGAACCGCCGCGAGAGTCGTCGGAGCGGAAGGCGGGACGCCCGCCGCGGCCGGTGAAGCCGCCGGTGCGTCCTCGACCGCGTCCATCACCGGACGGGGTGCTGCGCCTGTTGATCACTTTGTTGTCTCCTCGAGGTTTTCCACGTCGTCCGGGAGGAACGGAGCCAGCTCGGGGAGCTCGCTGAGGTCTTTGAGTCCCAGACGTTCAAGGAAGTATGAGCTTGTCCGGTAGAGCACTGCCTGGCTCTCCGGGTCGGTGCCGGCCTCTTCGACCAGCCCCCGTGCGACGAGCGTCCGCATGACGCCGTCGCTGTTGACACCGCGTACGGCGGCGACACGGGCGCGGCTCACCGGTTGCCGGTAGGCCACGACCGCGAGTGTTTCGAGCGCGGCCTGGGTCAGCCGCGTCTGCTGGCCGTCGCGGACAAACCGCTCGACCAGCGGCGCGCAGTCGGCACGCGTGTAGTACCGCCAGCCTCCTGCGACCTCTCTCAGATCGAAACCCCGTCCGGCGTCGGTGTATTCCGCCGCCAGCGATCTGAGGGCGGCGGCCACCTCGTGGGTGGGGCGTTCGAGCACCTGGGCCAGCGTCACCTCGGGGACGGGGACGTCCACGACCATGAGGATGGCTTCGAGCGCGGCGCTGAGGCTCGGCGCGGGCCCGCCGTCCGGCTCCTCCCCGGCCTCCGCCTCCGGGCCCTCACCCAGGGGAGGACCCGGTTCGTCCCACGGTTCGTCCACGGCCGACATGTCGGCGAACGGCTCGGGGGCCGGGTCGGGCTGGCGGGCCGGGTCCAAGACGGGGGCCGCGTCGGTTTCAGGGGCCGGGGCAGGCTCAGGGGACGGGTCGAAGACAGGGCCCGGATCGGGCTCGCGAGACGGGTCGAAGACAGGGCCCGGATCGGGTTCGCGAGACGGGTCGAAGACAGGGGCCGGGTCGGGCTCGGGGGACGGGTCGAAGGCGGGGGCCGGGGTGCGGGGCTGGGGGGCGGCGAGGGAGCCCGGCAGGGTCATCCAGGCCGGCAGCGGGGTCTCCGGAGACCTGCGCGGCTGGGGCGGCCCGTCGTCGGCGCGGGCGTCCATCGGCCCGCCGGAGTGGTCCCGCAGCCGATCATCCGGCCGATCGTCCGGGTGCTCGTCCGGGTGCTCGCCGGGGCGGTCGTCAGTCATCAGCAGCCTTCTCCGCGCTCTCCGCGCTTCGCGCGCTCTCCTCGTAGTCGTCGCCCACCGCGACGTCGCCCTCGTCGCTGCCCGTCCAGGTGACGTGCAGGTCGCCCAGCGGCTCGACCTGGTCGAAGCTGACCGCCGACTCGCGGAACAGCTCCAGGACGGCCAGGAAGCGGGCGATGACCTCGAAGGTGCCGTCACAGTCGGCGACCAGGGCCCGGAAGGTGGCCCGGCGCATGCGCCTGAGGCGCTGGACCAGGATAGCGGCTTGCTCCCGGACGCTGGCCAACGGCTGGTAGATGTGGCCGACGCCGACCGTGGGCGGCGGCTTGGGGGTGAACGCCCTGGCGGCGATCTTCGCGAGCTGCTCGGGGCCGATGCCGAGGATGAGCTCCGGCAGGAGCTCGGCGAAGCGGGGCTCCATCGGCACGGCGCGCGGGAAGCGGAGCGCCTCGTCGGCCATCCGGGCGGCGAGGACCTTGGCGACCTCCTTGTACGCCTTGTACTGGAGCAGCCGGGCGAACAGCAGGTCGCGGGCCTCCAGCAGCGCGAGGTCCTCCTCGTCCTCGACCTCGCCGGAGGGCAGCAGCCGGGCCGCCTTGAGGTCGAGCAGGGTGGCCGCGACCAGCAGGAAGTGGCTGGTCTGGTCGAGGTCCCACTCGGGGCCGCGCGAGCGGATGTAGGCGATGAACTCGTCGGTGACCTGGGACAGGGACACCTCGGTGATGTCCAGCTTGTGCTTGGCGATCAGCCCCAGCAGCAGGTCGAACGGTCCCTCGAAGACGTCCAGGTGGACCTGGAACCCGGCCTTCGCGGCCTGGTCCCCGTCGTGGACGGCGCTCCCCCGCTCTGACGTCACCTGGCCATTGTGGCAGGCGCGGGCCAGCGCGAGAGCACTTCGCGGGCCAGCTCACGGTAGGCGCTGGCGCCGAGGGAGGACGGGTCGAAGGTGGTGATCGGCTCGCCGGCGACGGTGGCGTCGGGGAAGCGGACGGTGCGGTTGATCACCGTGTGGAAGACCTTGTCGCCGAACGCCTCGACGACGCGGGCGAGCACCTCGCGGCCGTGCAGGGTGCGGGCGTCGTACATGGTCGCCAGCAGGCCCTCGATCTCGAGGTCCTCGTTGAGCCGCTCCTGGACCTTGGAGATGGTGTCCATGAGCAGGGCGACGCCGCGCAGCGCGAAGAACTCGCACTCCAGCGGCACCATGACGCCGTGGGCGCAGGTGAGCGCGTTGATGGTGAGCAGGCCGAGCGACGGCTGGCAGTCGATGAGGCACACGTCGTAGTGCGGCAGCAGCGGCTTGAGCACGCGGCCGAGCACCTGCTCGCGGGCGACCTCGGTGACGAGCTGGACCTCGGCGGCCGACAGGTCGATGTTGCTGGGCAGCAGGTCGAGGCCCTCGACGCCGGTCTCCAGCAGCACGTCCTCGGCGGTGACGTTGCGCTCCATCAGCAGGTTGTAGACCGTGAGGTCGAGCTGCAGCGGGTTGATGCCGAGGCCCACCGACAGGGCGCCCTGCGGGTCGAAGTCGACGAGCAGGACCTTGAGGCCGTACTCGACGAGCGCGGCGCCCAGGTTGATGGTGGTGGTGGTCTTGCCGACCCCGCCCTTCTGGTTGACCATCGCGACGACCCGCGCCGGCCCGTGGACCTCCGGCGGCACGGGCTCCGGGAACACCGGGCGCGGGCGCCTGGTCGGGCCCAGGTTCACGCCGGTGGAAGGCGTGTCGGTCTTCGTGTCACCCCAGGGGTTGTCGGGGGTCCCCGGGGTCGAACCGTTGGTCTTCACAGTCACCAGCTCGAACCTCCCTGACGATCCCGAACCGGACCGTCCGGACGGACACTATGGCGTCATCACTAAACGCGGCAAGGCGGCACGCCGAACCGTGGCACGCCGCAAAAGACTATAGATCACTGCCGGGCGCGGGGGTGCGCGGCGGCGTACACCTCACGGAGCTTGTCGACCGTGACCAGGGTGTAGACCTGGGTGGTCGTCACCGAGGCGTGGCCGAGCAGCTCCTGCACCACCCTAACGTCGGCGCCCCCGTCGATGAGGTGGGTTGCGAAGGAATGCCGGAGAACGTGCGGGGATATCCCGTGGAGTCCGGCTCGTTCGGCGGCGGCCTGGAGCACCTCCCAGGCGCCCTGCCGGGTCAGGCGTCCGCCGCGCGCGTTGAGGAACACCGCGGGGGTGCCGCGGCCGTGGGCGAGCAGCGCGGGGCGGGCCCTGACGAGGTACGCGTCGAGCGCGGAGCGGGCGTAGCGGCCGAGCGGCACGACGCGGGTGCGGCCGCCCTTGCCGCGCAGGCGCACCTGGTCGTCCTCCAGGTCGTCGACGGCCAGGCCGACGGCCTCGTCGATGCGCGCGCCCGTGCCGTACAGGACCTCCAGCAGGGCGCGGGTGCGGAGGGTCAGGGGCGCGCCGTCGGGGCCGGAGGCGGCGATGAGCCGCTCGACCTGGTCGACGGCGATCGGCTTGGGCAGTCTGCGGGGCTGGCGCGGCGGGCGCACCTGGTGGGCCGGGTCGTGGGCGGCGACGCCCTCGCGCAGCGCGAAGCGGTGCAGCCCGCGCACGGCGGACACCGCCCGCGCGGCCGAGGCGGCCGCGAGGGCGGGGTGCTCGCCGTCGCCCTCGCGCAGCGCGGCGAGGAAGCCGAGGACGTCGTCCTCGCCCACCTCGCCGAGCGCGGCGCGCCCGCGCGAGCGCAGGTACTCCACGTAGCGGCTCAGGTCACGACGGTAGGAGGCCAGCGTGTTGGCAGCCAGACCCCGCTCCACCGCCAGATGGGCGAGGTAGCTGGAGAGCACCGCCTCCACGACTCGGTCCTTCCGTCACGCCTCAGGGGCGTCGGCGGGGCGCAAACCGGTGAAGCCCTCGACCGATGCCGCGTACGCGGCGAGGATACCGGCCACGGCCGGTGCATTGTGGATCATCCCCATGAGCGCGTGCTCGACGGCGTCGGGCAGCGGCACCCACTCGACCGGCATGCCGATCTCCTCGTGCCGGGGGACGAAGCCGTTCTCCTCCTCGGGGATGGGCGTCAGGTCGCGGGCGAGGAAGACGCGGATGCGCTCGTCCGTCATGCCGGGCGAGGTGAGCAGGTCGACCAGCGTGTGCCAGGTGGCGGCGCGGTGGCCGGCCTCCTCGGCCAGCTCCCGCGCGGCGGTCTCGGCCAAGGGCTCGCCCTCGACGTCGCGCAGGCCGGCGGGCAGCTCCCACAGCAGTCTGCGGACCGGGTGGCGGTACTGGCGGATCATCAGGACCCGGTCGTCGGCGTCGAGGGCGACCACCGCGACCGCGCCGACGTGGCGGACGTAGTCGCGGTCGGCGACCTCGTCGCCGGGCATCCGGACGCCGTCGGTGACGACGTCGAACACCCGGCCCTTGAACCGCTCGGTGGAGGAGACGACCTCCCACGCCTCGGGCGCGTCCTCGACCCTCACTTGGCGACCTTGGCGGTGACGCGGCTGTCGGCGTAGACGAGCGAGGCGGCGATCAGGCCCTTGAACATCGGGTTGGCCCGCGTCGGCCGGGACCGGAACTCCGGGTGGGCCTGGGTGCCGATGAAGAACGGGTGGACTTCGACCGGCAGCTCGGTGTACTCGACCAGGCGGCCGTCGGGCGACAGCCCGGAGAACACCAGGCCGACCTTCTCCAGCTGCTCCCGGTAGGCGTTGTTGACCTCGTAGCGGTGGCGGTGACGCTCGTCGGCCTTGGCCTTGCCGCCGTAGAGCTGACGGGCCAGCGTGCCCTCGCCGAGCTTGGCGGTGTAGACGCCGAGCCGCATGGTGCCGCCCATGTCGCGCTCGCCGGCGACGACGTCCTCCTGGTCGGCCATCGTGGAGATGACCGGGTGCTTGGTGTCGGGGTCGAACTCGGCGGAGTTGGCCTCGGCGACACCGGCCAGGTTGCGGGCGGCCTCGATGACCATGCCCTGCATGCCGAGGCAGATGCCGAGCAGCGGGACCTTGTGCTCGCGGGCGTGACGGATCGCGCCGATCTTGCCCTCGATGCCGCGCACGCCGAACCCGCCGGGGATCAGCACGCCGTCGACGCCGTCGAGCTCGCGCGCCGCGCCCTCGGGGCTCTCGCAGTCGTCGCTCTTGACCCAGCGGATGTTGACGCGGGCGTCGTTGGCGAACCCGCCGGCGCGCAGCGCCTCGGTGACCGACAGGTACGCGTCGGGCAGGTCGATGTACTTGCCGACCAGCGCGATCGTGACCTCCTTGGCGGGGCGGTGGACGCGCCGCAGGAGCTGGTCCCACTCCTTCCAGTCGACGTCGCGGAACGGCAGGCCGAGCCGGCGCACCACGTACGCGTCGAGGCCCTCGGCGTGGAGCACCTTGGGGATGTCGTAGATGGAGGCGGCGTCGATGGCGGAGACCACGGCGTCCTCGTCCACGTCGCACATCAGGCTGATCTTGCGCTTGATCGCGGTCTGGACCGGCCGGTCGGACCGGAGCACGATCGCGTCGGGCTGGATGCCGATGCTGCGCAGCGCGGCCACGCTGTGTTGGGTGGGCTTGGTCTTGAGCTCGCCGGACGGCCCGATGTAGGGCAGCAGCGACACGTGCAGGAAGAACACGTTGTCGCGGCCGACCTCGTGCCGGATCTGGCGCACCGCCTCCAGGAAGGGCAGCGACTCGATGTCGCCGACCGTGCCGCCCACCTCGGTGATGACCACGTCCACGTCGGGACCGGCCATGCCCCGGATGCGGTCCTTGATCTCGTTGGTGATGTGCGGGATGACCTGGACGGTGTCGCCGAGGTACTCGCCGCGCCGCTCCTTGGCGATGACGTTGGAGTAGACCTGGCCGGTGGTCACGTTGGCCGAGCCGTGCAGGTCGGTGTCGAGGAACCGCTCGTAGTGGCCGACGTCGAGGTCGGTCTCGGAGCCGTCGTCGGTGACGAAGACCTCGCCGTGCTGGAACGGGTTCATGGTGCCGGGGTCGACGTTGAGGTAGGGGTCGAGCTTCTGCATGGTGACCCGTAGACCTCGCCCCTTGAGCAGGCGGCCGAGGCTGGACGCCGTGAGCCCCTTGCCGAGACTTGAGGCGACACCGCCGGTGACGAACAGATGCTTGGTTTGCGATGCGCTGCGCAAAGGGGCTCCCGTGGCTCGAGGCGTGGCCGAACTGTCCACGGGCTCTCAGGATATCAAACAACGTCCCCGACATGCCCGAACGGTATGACCTAGCGGTAACTTTGGGCGCTATGTCATGCGTACGGCGGGCACTGGGCACGCTCATCCACCGTGCCTACACGGCGATCCGCGACGCCGGGGCCATCACCGCGGCGAGTCCCGCGGGGCATCGGTTCCGCAGGCTGGGCGAGGGCGCGAAGATCGCCTTCCCGCCCGGGGCGATCTTCGGTGAGCGGTGGATCGAGGTCGGCGACCACACGCTCGTGGGCGAGCGGGTGTCGCTGTCGTGCGGCATGATGCCGGGCGTGGAGCTGGGGCCCGGCTCGGTCCTGCGGATCGGCGGCGGCTGCTCGATCGGCCGGGGCTCGCACATCGTGGCCCACCAGTCGATCGACATCGGCGACGACGTCTTCACGGGCCCGTACGTCTACATCACCGACCAGAACCACGTCTACGACGACCCGGAGGTGCCGATCGGGCGGCAGTGGCCGCGCAACAGCCCGGTCTCGATCGGCGCGGGATCCTGGCTGGGGGCCGGGGCGATCATCCTGCCGGGCACGCGGCTCGGGCGGCAGTGCGTGGTCGCCGGGGGCGCGGTGGTGCGGGGCGAGTTCCCGGACCACAGCGTGGTGGCGGGGGTGCCGGCGCGGCTGGTGCGCGGGTACAGCCCGGAGCTCGGCTGGCACGCGCCCGGCGTGACCGACGGAACCTCGGCGGCGCCGCCGCGTCACCCGGGCGCGACCCTGGTGACGCCGCCGGATCACCCGGGGCTGGACCGAACATCGTTCTGACGGTTAGCGTCGATCCATGCGCACCGCCATCTGCGAGCGTCTGGGCGTCGAGTTCCCGTTGTTCGCCTTCAGCCACTGCCGCGACGTCGTGGCCGCGGTGACGAACGCCGGCGGCTTCGGCGTGCTCGGCGCCATCGCGTACACGCCCGAGCAGCTCGACACCGAGCTCACCTGGCTCGACGAGCGGGTGGGCGGCCGGCCGTACGGCGTGGACGTGCTGCTGCCCGGCAAGGTCGACGCGTCGGCGCTCGACGCCGAGGTGCGGCTGGCCGACGCCGTCCCCGAGCGGCACCGCGACTTCGTCGCGCACCTGATGTCCAAGTACGGCGTCGGCGGGTCCGGCGGGCCCATCGGCGGGCCCGGGATCGGGTCGCCCGACGAGCTCGGCCGGCGGGTGACCGCGGCGGGCGCGGCCGGGCTGATCGACGTGGCGCTGAAGCACCCCGTCGGCCTGGTGGCCAGCGCGCTCGGCCCGCCGCCTCCCGAGCTGGTCGAGAAGGCGCGCGCGGCCGGGGTGCCGGTCGCGGCGCTGGTCGGCACGGTGGAGCACGCGCGCAGGCAGGTGGCGGCGGGCGCCGACCTCATCGTGGCGCAGGGGACGGAGGCCGGCGGGCACACCGGTGAGATCTCCACGATGGTGCTGGTGCCCCAGGTCGTGGACGCGGTCGGGCCGGTGCCCGTGCTGGCGGCCGGCGGGATCGCCTCCGGGCGGCAGATGGCCGCCGCCCTGGCGCTGGGCGCCGAGGGCGTGTGGTGCGGCTCGGTCTGGCTGACCACGGAGGAGGCGGAGACGGCGCCCGCGGTCAAGCGCAAGATGCTGGCCGCGTCCTCGCTCGACACCGTGCGCTCCCGCTCCCGCACCGGCAAGCCGGCCCGCCAGCTCAGGTCGGCGTGGACCGACGAGTGGGACTCCGGCCAGGAGAGCCCCGGCCCGCTGGGCATGCCGCTGCAACTGCTCGTCGCCGAGTCGGCGATGGCCCGCATCGGCGCCGCCGCCGAGCGGGGCGAGCCGGGGGCGCTGGATCTGGCCAACTACTTCGTCGGCCAGGTCGTGGGCCAGCTCGACCAGGTGCGGCCGGCGCGCGAGGTGGTGTACGCCATGGTCAGCGAGTTCGCGGACGCGGTGGAGCGGCTCGGCCGGCTGTCCGGCTGACCCCGCCGGGCCCGGCCGTCCCGCTCTGCGCGGCGCTCCGGGCCCGCCGCGCGGCGGCCCCGCGGGGCAGACTGTATCCATGCTCGCTGCTCTGACAGGGCTCGGATTGTCGACGGCCGCCGGGTTGAACGCCTACATCCCGCTGCTCGTGGTGGGGGTGCTCGCCAACGTCACCGACGCGGTGAAGCTGCCCGACGGCTACTCCTGGCTGTCCAACTGGGGGGTGCTCGCCGTCATCGCCGTGCTCCTCGTCGCCGAGATGGTGCTCGACAAGGTGCCGGCGGTCGACACGGTCAACGACATGATCCAGACCGTGGTACGGCCCGCGACGGGCGGCGTGGTGTTCAGCGCCACCAGCGCCGCGGCCGAGCTGGACCACTCCACCTGGATGGCCGACAACCCGTGGGCCGGGTGGCTGCTCGGCATCGTGCTGGCCCTGGCCGTGCACGCCCTGAAGGCCGCCGCCCGCCCGGTGATCAACGCGGGCACGGCCGGGGTGGGCGCCCCCGTGGTCAGCACCGTGGAGGACGCGGGATCGCTCGGGATGAGCCTGGTCGCCGTGTTCGCGCCCGTGCTGGTGATCATCGGAGTGCTGCTGTTCGCGCTGGTGGCCTGGTGGGGCGTGCGCAAGGCCCGGCGGGTCCGGGCACGCCGGAAGGCCGCTCGCGCGTCGTCCCGCGGGCTGATGGACGCTCCCCCGCCGGGATGACGCGCCGCGGGCTCGCCCGCTCGTACGATCGCCGTGCGGATTCAAGGGAAGACCCGTGTGGGCGCCCCGTGGCCCCCGCCCAGGCGCCCACACGCTCCCCCGCCCGCTCCGGACCGCTCTTCCCGGCGCCGTCTGCGCAGCGATCCCGTGGTCACAGGTGGCCGGCGACGATCTCCCGCGCCCACCCGCTCACGACCTCCACGAACTCCGCGGGCCGCTCCTCGTGCAGCCGGTGGCTGGAGCCCTCCCAGCAGACGACCTTCGACCCGGGATGCTTGAGCAGCCCCGCCTCCCAGAGCGCCCTGACCGGATCGGCCCAGATCGACAGCACGGGGCAGTGCCGGCGGGCCAGGTACTCGTCGCTGTGCGGCCTGACCCCCATCGACCCGGGCAGCGCGAACATCGCCTCGAACGCCTGCGCCAGCACGTGCGGGGGCATCCCGTACAGCCTGCGCCGGTGCCAGCGGCGGATGACGGCGGGCGTGGCGGCGTTCGTGCACCACCGGTCGAGCCGCACGGCGACCTCGGTCGCGTTCTCGCCGCGCAGTCCGGCGATCGTCCGGGGGAACCCGCGCGCGACCTCCGGGCTGATGCCGTACCCGGGGTCGACGGCGACGACGCCGGCGACCCGGTCCGGATGCTCGACGGCGAGGATGGAGGCGATCTGGCCGCCCATGGAGTGCCCGACGACGATCGCCTCGGGCACGCCCAGGGCGTCCAGCAGCGCGACCAGGTCCCCGGCCATGGCGCGCGGGGTGTTCCCCTCGGCGGGGACCGACGAGTAGCCGTGGCCGCGCAGGTCCACCGCTATCACGCGGTGCTCGGCGGCGAGCGCGTCGATGTGCCAGGACCACTGGTGGGAGTCGGCGCCCCACCCGTGGACGAGCAGCAGCGGCGGCCCCGCGCCCGCCCCGTCGTCGGTGTGGAACAGCCTGACCGCGCCCTGGTCCGTCTCGACCGTCGTGTACGGCACGGGCCCGCCTCCTCGCGTCCGCTCTCCCGTCGACCCCGCCGGGCTACGAGGACTGAACCACAGCCTCCGGTCGCCAATCAAGGGCTTGCTTGGTTATCCGCTGCGCCTCTTTTCCTCGTCCGCGCCTCCGGCGCACTATCCTCGAAGGGAGAACCGCGAGCGGGAGGTGGACACGATCAGCGAGGTCCTTATCATCGTGCTGGCGATCCTGGCCTTCCTGCTGCTGGTGACCGGTGTCGGCGTGTACTTCCTGGTCAAGCTGGGCCGCAAGGCCGCGGTCACGGCGAAGCAGGCGACGACCCGGCTGACCACCCACGTCAACGCCATGGGCGCCGGCGAGGCGGCCGAGGTCGAGCGGCTCCGGCTGGACCTGCGGCGCGAGGTGTCGCTGACCCGCCAGGCGGTGCAGACCGCCGAGCAGCAGGGCTGGGGCCTCGGCGACCTGCCGCAGCTCCTCGCCGACCTGTCACGGCAGGCCGACGTCCACGACGCCCAGCTCGGCATGTACGCCCAGCAGCTGCGTGTGTCCGCGTACGTGGACCACGTCACGCTCGGCAAGCTCCGGGAGCACCAGGCGAAGCTGACGGCGATGTGCGCCCGCATCCGCGCCGACCTGCTCGGCCACCAGGTCCAGCACGCCTCGGCCGGCATCGACGACCTGCACGTCCGCACGGACCTGGAGATCGAGGCGCGCCGCGGCGTCCCGGACCCGCTGGACGAGATCGACCACCTCTACCGCCGCTCCACGGAACGACGCGAAGACCACTCCTGACGACCGCGCTCCGTGGCATCCTCACCACGACGGGTGGCCGCGGGAGAGGGGCGGGCGGTGGACGAGCTTCCGGAGTGGTTGTACCCCGGCCCGCCGGGCGGCTGGACCGCCGACATGCTCGACCGGCTTCCGCAGGACGTGCCCCGGGGTGTGGAGCTGATCGACGGCGCGCTCGTGTGGATGCCGTCGCAGACCGGCTCCCACATGCTGACCGTGCGGCTGCTGGAGCAGGCGCTCTCCGTTCCCGGTGAGTTCGCCGTCGCCCGGGGGATGACCGTCACCCTCGATCACCGTCAGCGGCCCAGGCCCGACCTGCTGGTCGTGCGCCGGCCGGCGCTCACCCTGACGAGCGGGACCTTCATGCCCGAGGACGTCCATCTGGTGACCGAGGTGGCCTCGGAGGCGTCGATCGACCGGGACCGCACCACCAAGCCCGCCAAGTACGCCCAGGCGGGCATCGAGCATTTCTGGCGCGTCGAGGAAGCGGGCGACCGGCTTGTGGTCTACACGTTCGAGCTGGAGCCGGCCGTCAAGGCGTACGTCCCGACCGGCATCCACCGCAAGCGCCTGGAGACCTTCATCGGCTTCGAGGTGGACATCGACCTCGACCTCGCGCGCGTCATCGGCTGACCGCCGCCCCCGGTTCGTCCGGTCATTCCCTCCCCGTCCGGCTCGGCACGCTCTCGTCCGCCGCGAGGCCCGGGGCACGGCCGGGAGGAGGAGGGCTGGGCAGGCCGCCGGTGAGCGTGTCCTCGGGGCGCAGCGCCAGGTTGGCGTCCCGGACGAAATACGGCCGCAGGCGTCCGGTGTCGCGAAGCAGCCGGTGGAGGTAGCGTCCCACCAGCGCCAGCGCCGCCAGGCTCAGCCCACTGAGCAGGAGCTGGGTCGCCGCGACGAGGTGCCCGGTCTCCGCACCGGCGTACGCCGGCACCGCGAGCGCCAGGGCGAGCGCGCCGCCGAGCACGGCCGCCGCGTACACCGCGTTGAGCGGTCGTAAGGAGAAGCCGAAGAACAGCTCGAAGGAGTGCGCGGCCAGCCGGGCCAGGCGGAGCCGGGAGCGGCCCGCCGTCCTGGGCCGGTGCGTGACCGGCGCGACCGCGTACCGGGCGCCGACGAGCGGCACCGCCGGGATGAACCAGGGCAGCCGCAGGTCGGTGATCGTGCGGGCCACGCCGGTGCGCACCAGCCTGAAGGTGGAGGCGCCCCTGGGCATGTCGATGCCGAAGACGCGCCGGGCCGCCCAGTGCAGGCCCGCCGAGCCGCCCCTGCGGACCAGCGGGTCGCGCCGGCCACGCCGCTCGCCGAACACCACGTCGTAGCCCTCCTCGGCCTTTGCAAGCAGGGTCCAGATCTCCTCGGGCGGCACCTGGAGGTCGGCGTCGCACTGGACGGTCCACGGCTGGCCCGCGTACCGGAATCCGGCGGCCATGACCGCGTCGATGCCGAAGTTGCGGGTGAAGGACAGGTACCGCACGCGCGGATCCGTCCGCGCCAGGCGGCGGATCCGGTCGAGGGAGTCGTCGGTGCTGCCGTCGTCGACGAAGAGGATCTCCAGCTCGTCGATCTCCCTGAGCGCGCCGACCAGCTCCCTGTGGGCGACCTCCACCTGTTCGCCCTCGTTGAAGCACGGCACCAGCACGGTCAACCCGGTCTTCACATCCGCCTCCCCAGCATCGTTCCCAGGACGAATCCCTGCGCTCCGAGCGCGTACACCGCACCGGCAGCCCCCGCGAACGGGATCACCAGCGCGCCCAGCACGGCCACCACGGCCCAGGACATGACGACCGCCTTCGCGCAGGCGCGCAGCCCGGCCTTGCCGGTGTTCTCCAGCAGGAAGACCGCGAAGCCCGCCAGCGCGTTGACGGGGAGCAGCGAGGCCAGCAGTGCGCCGAGCGCGACCAGCGAGCGGGTCCCGGCCAGTCCGCCGGCGAGGGCCGTCCCCGCGACCACCAGCCAGGCACCGCCGATCCAGACGGACAGCAGGGCGACCCGCCGGGCGAGCTCGCGCACCTGCCCGGCGCCGGACGAGCCCGTCCGCAGCGCCAGCCTGGGCTGGTAGATCCGCTGCAGCGTGTAGATCACGGACGTGGCGAAGCCCCAGACGAGGATCATCATGTAGAAGTCGCCGCTCTGGTCCGCGTGGGAGGTGAGCGACAGCTCCACGAACAGCGTGCCGACCATGGCATTGCCCATCACGTCGACCGCGCCCATCAGCATCACCGTGCCGGCCACGATGCCGCGCAACGTCCGGCGCGGCGGTCCGGCCGTCCGCGCTTCGGGGCGGTCCCGGGCCCCGGCCGGCAGCCCGCGCAGCAGGGCCAGGTTCAGCACCGTGACCAGTACCAGCAGCCCGGCCAGGTATCCGGCCGGCCGGAGATGCGAGGTGAACGCCAGGCCGGCCATGCCGATCATGCCGAGGCCGAGGAGCGAGAAGTGGGCGGTGTCCCGGGTGTACCTGCCCAGGGCGCGGTGCAGGGCCACGCCGAGCATGCCGCAGCCGAGGGAGACGTAGTACGCGACGGCCAGCAGGTAGATCGTGACGGTCGAGTGCGGCGCGAGGACGAGTCCGGCCACGGCCGCCGCGGTGAACGGCAGCGGTCCGCGGGCGACGACGGCGCGCAGCATCCCGGTGATGTGGTCACGGGTACGGCGGGCCCGCGGGATGAGGGTCAGCGCCGCCTTCTCCGGGCCCGACTGGACCACCATGCAGAGCCAGCCCACCGCACCCACCGCGGCCGCGTACGCGTTGAAGTCCTCGCGGCTCCACGCGGCGACCAGCACGCCCGCGGAGCCGTACAGCAGGAGGCGGAAGGTGGCGCGACCGCCCAGCAGCGTCAGCAGGCGACGGGGGCCGATGCTGTGGGACGCGGCGGCGGTCACGGGGCGCCCGCGCCGGCTGCCGGACCGGCCGCCAGGTCGGCCGCGACGGCGTCGCGCAGGGGACGGGCGCCCGTCCTCAGGTAGGCGAGCAGGGCCTCGCGGATGCGGTCGTCGCCGAACCGGTCGCGCACGCCCGGCACCGACGGCCCCTTGTCCACGCCGAACAGCGCGCAGAACAGGGCCCGGACCTGCTCCGTGGTGAACGACTCGGGCGGCGTCAGCAGCTCCTCGACCGACTCGGCGGCGGGCGCGGGCGCCGGCGGCGCCTCCAGCCAGGTGGTGGACCGGCCCGCGGTGGCGAGCCAGCGGCGCAGGTGGCCGACCCGTTCGGCGACGAGGACCGGATCCTGCCCGGCCAGCCTGGACGCGGCGAGCCCGGCGTCGTAGCAGGTCGCGTGCAGCGCGGCGCACACCTTGGAGAAGGCCGGGGGCCTCGGGGGCAGCAGGTCGAGGGGGACCTCGCTGACCCGTTCGAGGGCGGCCCGAGCCTCGGCCGAGGTCCGGGCGGCGACGACGAGGGCGTCGAAGTCCTTGTACCAACGCGCGAGCGTGGCCCGGTCCGGCGCGTCGGGGACCGGTGTCTGCCCGGCTTCCTCACGTACCCAGCGGACCATGCGGGCGGGCATGAACGCCGCCAGCGGATCGCCCTGCGGCGCCGCGGGCGGCTCACGGCCGACGGCGGAGCCGGGGGCGGAGTGCGCGGCGGGGATCGCGCCGGGCGGGAACACCGCGCCGCAGGAGCGGCAGGAGTATCGGGCCGGCCGCAGGCGCCGCCTGATCAGCGACGGATGGGGGTGCCCGCATTGCACGCATGTCACGAGAGTGTCCAAGGTCGGAGGGGTGTCAGAGCGGTACGGCCAGCGCGGAGGAGGGAACGAGCTCCGCACCGAGGTCCCTCTTGGCCTCCGCCTGCCCCTTGCCGAGGACCAGCCCGGTCTTGCCGGCGCCGATGGCCCACTCGACCATCCGGACGTAGCCGTCGAAGTAGAGGTGCTTGCGCCCGCCGTCCTCCGGGGGGAGGGCGCCCCAGCTCAGGCACACCGGCCATCGGGCGTGGTCCAGGATCAGGGACAGGCCGAGGAGCCGCCCGCCGCCGTCGCGGTAGGCGATCGCCACGACCTCGTCGCCGCCGACCAGGGCTTCGAGGTAGGGCAGCGGCAGCGGGGCGAGCGGGAAGAGCCTGTTGCGGTGTTTGAGGTCGTTCTCGGCGCGCAGCGCGGCGGCCTCCGAACCGGTGACCAGCTCGCGAGCCGGCCCCACCTGGACCGACAGGCCGGGATCGGCGGAGAAGCTCCTGGCGCGCCGTCTGAGCGAGTCGCGGCGGGCGCGGTCGAGCCGGGCGTACCAGTCGTCGATGCCGGTCCGCGGGGTGGCCAGCCGGGCGAGCGGCTCGGTCGGCAGGTTGACCCGGACCCGGCCGGGCAGCAGCGCGGGCTCGCCGGGCGACACCTCCCGCCACACGAAGCTCCGCCAGCCCGCGCCCAGCTCCCGGCGGACGCCGCGGACGTAGCCGCGCAGCAGGTCGCGCCGCCGTTCCGGATCGAGGTCGCCGGCGAACCACCATCCCTTCTGGGAGCGGTTGCCCGGCGCGTGGACGTCGAGGATCCCCGCCGGGTCGCGACGGCCGGCGTAGAGCCCTCTGCGGGGCCGGAGGCCGCGCAGGGACGCGGACACGGCGCCGACCGCGACCCCGTCCTCGCGCAGGACCGTCAGGAGGACGGGCGCCTGTGCGGCCCAGGCGTAGGCCCGCAGCAGGTCGTAGCGCCAGGTGACGCACTGGCCGGCCGCGGTGCGCAGGCGCTCCCAGCCGGCGGGCTCGGGATCCTCGCGCGGGTCGATGATCTGCAGCGTGAGGCTCATCCCATCGCCCACCGGGGGACGGCGACGACGGACATCGGGACGTACTCGAAGCCCATCGACTGCTTGACGTCCACCCGGCCCCGGCCGAAGAGCACCTGCTTGACGCCCGCTTCCATCGCCTGCCGGACGATCCGCACGTGGGTGTCGAAGTAGAGGTCCTTGCGGCCGCCCTCCTCCGGCCGCAACGCCGCCCACGGTCCGCTCACCGGCGAGGTCGGATGGTCGTAGACGAGCGCGAAGGCCAGGAGCCGTTTTCCCTCGCGATAGGAGATGACGCGAACGTCGTCGCGCCGGAGCAGGCTGGCGAAGTAGGCGGCGGGCAGCGGCGCCCGGGGGTCGAGGCGGGTCGCCAGCCGGGCCGTGTGCCTGCGATTCAGCTCGGCCATCTCCACCGGGTCCAGGTCGGTCTGCCCGCCGCCCTCCAGGACGGTCAGATCGGCGGCCCCGGCGACGGTCGCGATCTGGCGGCGCAGCGACTTCCTGCGATTCTTGCTGAGGGAGCCGAGCCATCCCTCCACCGACGACCAGCGCAGCGGCATGACCGTGCTGCCCGGAGACTCCCGGGTGAGCGCGCCCCGGCGGGCGACGAGGGGAACGCAGGGGTCGGTCACCATGCGGTACACCACGCCGGCGAGCCCCCATCCGAGGTGGCGCCGTGCCGCGCGCTCGAACTGCCGGAGCAGCCGGGCGCGGGTCTCCGGCGACAGGTCGCCGGCGAAGTGCCAGGTCGGCCCGTTGGAGTGGGCCGGCAGGCGGACGTCGAGCAGGATCGGCTCCCGGCGGCGGCGCGGGGCGCGAGGGGAGTTCGGTAATCGCAGGCCGAGGTAGACGGCGCCGACCACGCCGGTGACGCGACCGCCGTCGCGGAACACCGCCAGCAGAGGACGGGCCCATGATCCTTCGGACGACGCGGCGATGACGTCGTAGGCCCAGACGGCGGTCAGGCCCTCGGCCTGCCGGAACTCCTCCCAGCCGGGCGGCTCGGGGTCGTGGCAGGGGTCCAGTACTTCCAGGTGCACTCGGTTGCCCTCGATGGCGAAATGATCACAAGATGGATACGAAGCGTTGTTTGGTGACGATTGTCGCAGAATATGTCTCCAGTGATCACGTCGTGCGCGTCCGACACCCTTGATGCGCGTCCACAAACCGTGCACTCACACACAAGGGACGGCATGAAGGTTGGAGTAACCGGCGGAAACGGATTCATCGGCCGGTATGTATGCGAGGAACTCGCATCGCGCGGCCACGTTCCGCTTGTGTTCGATCACAGGGGGCACGCGGAACGCGACCTTCCCTGGGAGGTCATGCGAGGCGACATTCGGGACGCCACGACCATGACGGAATTAGCTGCCCATTGTGATGCGATTGTGCATTTAGCGGCCGTTCTCGGCACCCAGGAAACCATCACCAATCCGCGTCCGGCCGCCGAGACAAACCTCATGGGCGGGCTCAACTTCCTGGAAGCGGTCGCCCAGTACGACCTGCCCGGCGTCTACATCTGCGTGGGCAATCACTGGATGGACAACAGCTACTCCATCTCCAAAACGGCTGTGGAGCGTTTCGTCCGCATGTTCAACGCCCACCGCGGGACGAGGGTGAACAACGTCCGGGTCGTCAACGCCTACGGCCCCCGCCAGCAGGCCGCACCGCCGTTCGCCCCCGGCAAGGTCCGCAAGATCACGCCCGCCGTCGTCTGCCGGGCACTGAGCGGGATGCCCGTCGAGCTGTACGGCGGCGGCACCCAGGTCTCGGACATGGTCTGGGTGGGAGACGTGGCGCGGGCGCTCGTCTCCGCCCTGGAGACCGCCGCCGCCGGAGAGGTGCTCGACCACGTCGTGGAGGTCGGCCCCACCTCGTCCTCCACCATCCGCGAGGTCGCCGAGCTCGTCATCGACCTGTGCGAGGCCCGCGGCTACCCGCGCGTGCCCATCGCCGACCTGCCGATGCGGCCGGGCGAGACGCCCGACACGGCCGTCACGGCCCAGACCAAGACGCTCCTGTCGGTGGGCATCGAGCCCAGCTCCCTCGTCTCTCTCGACGAGGGCATGGCCCGGACCGTGGACTGGTTCATCGAGAACCGCGGCATCCACTGGAACGTCCCCGGCGCGGTGGCCACGGCGTGAAGCGACTCGTCATCCTGGGCGGCTCGGACGGAACGATCAGCTCCTTCCGGGCGGCCCGGCGGCTCGGGCTGGCCACGATCTGCGTCGACATGCGCGCCGACGCGCCCGGAGTGCGCGAGGCGGACGAGTTCCTGCACCTCAGCACCCGTGACGTGGAGGCGGTGACGGCCGCGCTGCTCGGCCGTGACGACGTGGTCGGCATGCTCGCCCCGGGAACCGACATCAACCTCCCCTCCCTGGTCGAGGTGACGGAGCGGCTCGGGCTCCCGTGCGGGCTCTCGGCTGCCACGGCGGGAGCCTCTCCGGACGCTCCCGCGCTCCGGGCGTCGGTGGACAAGGCGTACTTCCGGGAGGTCTGCGCACGGGTGGGGCTCGGCGGGCCCGCCTACGTCAGCGGCACCGCCGCCGAGGTCCTGCGCGACACGGCCCGCCCCGCCTTCCCCGTCATCGTCAAGCCCGTCGACTCCGGCAGCTCACGGGGGATCACGGTCTGCGCGGCCCCGTCGGAGCTGGCCGCCGCCGTCGAGGCCGCGGCCGCCGTCTCCCCCACGGCCACCGTGATCGTCGAGGAGCTGGTGACCGGCCGGGACCTGTGCGGTGAGGCGTTCCTCCAGGACGGCAGGGTTGCCCTGCTGGGGCTCAGCGACCGCGTGGTGGCGGCTCCCCAGGTCGTCGCCGTCGGCCACGACATGGCGCCCCGCGACGAGGCGCTGACCCGCGAGGTCACGCGGCAGCTCGAACTGGTCTGCGCCGAGGTCGGCTACACCGACGGCCCCCTCAACCTCGACCTCTTCGTCACCGGCGACACCGTCGTGCTGATCGAGATGGGCGCCAGGATCGGCGGCAACGGCATGGGTGAGGCGCTCGGCCTCATGTACGGCGTCGACACCGTCGCGGCCGCCGTCCTGCTGGCCATCGGCGAGCGCCCCGAGCTCTCGCCCCGGTGGACCAGGCACGCGTCCGTCCGCATGCTCCGCTCCCCCTCCGCGGGCACCCTCGTGGCGCTGGACGGCCTGCCGGACGCGCTGGCGCTGCCCGGCGTGGCCGACGTGGTGGTCACCGCCTCGCCGGGCGAGCGGGTCGTGCCGTACACGGAGTGCCGGGCCAAGCTGGGCTACGTGCTGGCCTCCGGGGCGTCGGCCGCCGAGGTCGCGCGGGTGCTGGCCGCCGTCGAGGACCTGGTCCGGGTCAGCGTCGATGCGGGCTGAGTTCTCGGCGACGCGCTGGGAGCGGGCCTACCGCCGCGTCGTCTCCACGGCGTTCCGGCGGGTGCCCTTCTACCGGGACCAGTGGGTGGCGGCGGGCCGGGCCCTCGACGAGCCCGAGCCCACGCCCTCCGCCGCGCTGGCGGGCCAGCTGTTCCGGCTGTGCCCGTTCGCGCTGCCGTTCGACCCCTCCCGGGAGCCGTCGCTGTGGACGGGCGACGGCTCGGACCTGAGGGACGCGCTGGCCCTGGCGGGCGCGCCGCGCCGGACCCCCGTGCTGGAGGTGCGTGCCGCGGTGCTCGACCGGCGCACCCTCGCCGCGCCGCCGTTCGCCTGGCGCGGCCCCAGGTACGGGGTGCTGCTCGGGCCGGACGCCAAGGTCGTCGACGAGAGCCGCCGCCACGCGCTGAACGCCGCCGCGCTCCGGCTGGCCGCCGAGGCGGGGCGGGCGGTCGTGGTGGGCGAACGGGCCGCGCTGGACGCGGTGCTGCCGGAGCTGACGGGTGTCCGGGTCAGCGTCGTCGAACGCCTGTCCCTCGCCCGGGCCGCCAAGGTGGGAGACGCGCCGGTGCGGGCGGGGGACGCGGCGGTCGTGCACGACCCGCGCCTCGGCTACCTCGCCTCGGTCGTTCCCTGCTGCGGCCGGACACATCTGCTGTGGCGGCACTTCCACGCCCGCCCGGCCGGGGGGACGCTGACGTTCACCGCGCTGCGCCGCCGAAGACCCATGCTGGTGAACGTGGTCCCAGACGACCCCGGGACGCCGGCCATCGCCGTCTGCCCGGAACACGGCACCCCTATTGTCTCCTTGCCCGCCTAACAGGAGAACCGGAGTCGGGTCACTGGCGACATTCCGACAGATGATCATGTCGCGATCACCTCATACAGGCGCCGTGCCTGGTGGAGCAGCTGGCTTGAGCCTTTGCGCGCGGCCATGTCCGCCAAGCCCGGCATGTCGCTCCGCGCCCCGGTCGCTTCCGCCGCTCGCACGGCGACCTTGAGCAGCTCCCCCAGCCCGGCTTTGGCCTTCTCACCGGGCCCGGGCAGCAGCAGCGGGATCGCCGCCGCCAGGGCGGCCCACACCCCGGCGTGCGCCCCGGCCGACGTGACCTCGTCGAGCACGCCGGTGACCCGATTGAGCCTGACCTGCTCGCCTCGGACCAGATGGCCCACAGCCCGGCCGAGGTCGGCCGCCGGCAGCTCACCGTACGCGGCCAGGGTGGTGATCGCATCGGCGGCGAGCGCCCGCTGGGCCGGGAGCCGATGCCCCATGCCGATGACGATCGTGCTGGCGGTCGCGATGCCCGCGGGCCCGCCGGCGTGCGCCAGGGCGGCCACGACCTCGACCTGGCCGTCAGTGCTGTCCATGACCCACGGCAGGCACGCCAGGACGTGGGCCGCGACAGCCTCACGGTGGGACGGCATGCTGGGCGGCCACCACACCATGTGCCGGGAGAACAGCGGATAGCCGGGCTTGGGGCTCAGGGTCCACAGTTCGGCGAGCTGCTCCGGGACTCCCTCGGGCGGTGTGAGGCCGGCATGGGCCTCCTGCAGTGGCTTCGGGTAGTGCGCCGGGCGGTCGAAGGCCAGCAGCTCCCACGTCACGACGGGCTCGGGCAACCCGCCGTCGTGCAGGCAGGCAGCCAGCCGCCGGCCCGCCTGTGACGGAAGTTTCCGCGCCCGCGCCACCAGACCGGGATCGATGGGGCGCGGCAACCGCAGCAGCGCCTGCAGGAAGTCGGACTCCAGCGGCTCGGTGTCGCCCAGTTCCTCCATGCGCGTGACCAGGGTCGCGGCGTCGACGTGCCCGGTGGGCGAGGTCGGAGTGGCCAGCAGCACAGGGACCGACTCGCCCCGTTCGAACAGGGACATGACCTCGCGGAAACGCCGCTGGACGAATCGCTGGGGGGCGGGTTCGGAGCTGGGCCAGCGGCGGCTCCTCTCGTTCAGCGCCGCGGTCAGCGCGCGGCTGTCGTCGGGCGAGACGACGGCCAGCGCACAACGCATCAGCAGGGAACGGATGTCCTCGTCGAAGCCGGAAATGCCGTACACGTACGTGTGCGCGTCGAACGGATGCCGCCAGTTCGTCCGCCACCAGGACTGCAACCCCGCCACGACGGCGTCGCGGTCCTGGTGGGTGAGCCTGACCAGAGCGTCGAGGATGCGCTCGAACCGCGCGGGCACCTCCGGCCAGAGCGGTTCGGCCAGCTCGGCGGCCAGCTCCTCGACCGAGGAAATGGGCGGGGCCAGGGCGGGCGGCGGCGTCGCGGTCAACGTGGCGGCGCCCATGGGCTCCGGCTGGATCTCCTCCACCGCGCCGAAAGCGGCGGCGACCTGTTCGCGCAGGTCGGAAGGAAGCCAGGTGGCCGCCTCGCGGATCGCCTCCCTGCCGGGCTCAGCGGTGTGCGGGGCGAGCTTGACGGCGACACGCACCGCGCGTTCGCGCAGGCCGGGCGTGTCCACATGGAAGACGGGCGCGAGCGCGGCCACCGCGAGGGCGCCCCTGGACGGCGACGCGGCGGCGATCCACTTCACCGCGGCCGCCATGTACTTCTTCTCCGGCCGGTACGCCAGTGCCAGGACCGCCTCGGCGAACAGCTCCCCATCTAGCGCCGGCTCCGCTCTGTGCAACTCCTCCAGCGCGAGCTGCACGACGGGCGAGGACGCCGACGGCAGCACCCGCACGAAGTCGGCCACCGGGATCTCGGCCACCTCCGGCTCCAGCTCCCGCCACAGCATGACGAAGGGGGCCGCCTCGGCCGCGTCGGCTCCGGCCAGGAACCGGCTCACGCAACCGTCGAGCAGCACCTGACGCGGTATGCGGCCCGCCCCGGCCATCGCGACGAGCTGCCCGAGGAGGGTGGGGCCCTCCCCCCAGCCCCGGTCCCACATCAGCCCGTCCGCCACGCCCTGGACCTGGAACAGGCGCGGCAGCATGTGATCGAGCAGCCGATCGTCGCCGAGCACCTGGTTCGGGTTCACCCGCTGCCGCTCGGCCTTCCGCAACACCCACCCGGACACGAACGCGTCGTTCTCCGGCGGCTCCGCGCCCGTCTCGATCACCAGCGCCGCGGCCAGATCCCAGTTCCCCAGCGCCTGTATGCGCCGCCACGTCGAACCGGTGGTCGGCCGCAGCCGCTGGACCAGGCGTACGGCCAGGTCGCGCCGCCACTCCTCCGGACGGTCGCTCAGCACGGACATGACGTGTGCGGCGTTGGCCTCCGGCTCCACCCAGCTCAGCTCACGCCGGTTGAGCCAGTCCGCCACCTGCCCGGCCCCGCCCAGGCAGGCCGCTCCGGCGAGACGGTAGAGCAGGGCCAGCTCGCGTATCCGCTGTTCGGCCTCGAACCCGGAGCGCCGGCGTTCGCCGAGATGAGCGGGCAGGTGCCGGGCGACCATGCGCTTGTCGTCGTCGCCGAGACCGTTCAGGTAGGTGACGAGGTCCGCGACCGAGCCTGTCTCAATGCGGTCGAGCAGCTCCTGGACGGCGTTCATGCGGGTGCCTCGCGCAACACGGTGTCGATCATGGACCGCAGCCTAGGGATCCGCACCGACAATCGGGCATGGGACGCCGGCTCGCCGCTCTCATCGGCGCCCCCATGACCCATCTCGACGCCGTCCACTACGACGCCGACTGGAATTTCGCCGCCATCCAGGAGAAGCTCGTCGCCGGGCCCCCATGGGTGATCGATGGTAACTACGCCTCCACCCTGCACATCTGGCTGGCGCACCCATGGCGACCTTGACCGGCAGCAGCATGGCGGCCATGGAACCGGCCTTCGACTTGCGACCGGTGTGTTCACAGGCGCTAGAACGTCAGTTGGCCGACATCGCGAGCGGCCTGGGCGAAGGCACGAATGAGGTCGTTCTCCGATGCGGTGCTCCAGATGAGCGCCCAGCGCAGCGGTGGCGCATCGCGAATGGGCACATGGGCCAGGTCGGGCCGCGCGTAGTAGCGTGTGGAGTGACCGTAGACGGGTGAGACAGCCTCGCCGGCGGCCAGGATGGGGAGCATCTCCTCTCCGCTGGAGACGATCGGGCCGATCCGGATGGGACGTCCACTTGGAGTCCGGGTGGGGACGAGCGCTTCGCGCCAATAGCCGGGATTAGCACCGCCCATGACGATCTCGTCCCCCAGATCCTCGTAACACACCCAGGGCCGCTCGGCCAGCCGATGGCCGGCCGACGCGGCCAGCACGGGGGGTTCGGTGGCGACGATCGACCCCACGGTGAGGTCGCGCTCCTCGACCGGGAGCCAGGCGAGCAGAACGTCGATCTCCCCGGCGCGCAGGGGGCCGAAGGGATCGCTGAAGCTGACATAGCGGAGCTGGATCTCGCAGGTGGGCTGCCGGACCGTGAACGAGTCGAACATGGGATGGAGCTCGGTGGTGTTGGTGCTGAGCATGCCCAGCCGCAGCACGTCGGTCTTCTTCCGCGCGGCCGACCTGGCCCGTCCCAGGATTTCGTGAAGCCCCTGGTAGACCGGGCGCAGGTCATCGCGGAGCCGGTGGCCGGCGGGCGTGAGCATGACGGCGCGGCTGTTGCGGGCGAACAACTCCGTTCCGATACTGCGTTCCTGCTTCTTGATCGCCTTGCTGACCGCCGCAACGGAGACGTGGAGCCGCTCTGCCGTGCGGCCGAAGTGCAGTTCCTCGGCGAGGGTCAGAAAGATCTCAATATCGCGCAGCTCCACACGACGCCTCTCCGTCGATCCCGCCATCGAGATCGTTCATTCGGTGCGCAGTATGACATGTCGGGTCATTGGAGTATTCACCGCGAGTATGACGCGGCGGCGCCATCGACCCCGTCACCAGACGCGGTCGGCTGTCCTAACCGCGCGCCGAGTACCTGTTCAAGACCGCCACGGCCCAGCTCGACCCGCACCGGCAAGGATGGACGCTCTACCAGCTCCGCCCTTCGGCCTTGCAGCCTCACGCACAGGCCCGGCGCAGCGTCCCGAGCTGCAGGTCGGCCTCGTACCGCGTGAGCTCCTGGGCGAGACCTCAGCACCGTCGGCGCAGGCGACCAGGAACGGCGCTCCATCGCCTCCACCAGCAACGAGGAACCCACCATGACGCTCGCCGAACTCCCGCCGTCTCGCCTTACGCGGCACCGTCCGGACGACTTCAGCGCCGTACAGCATTGCAGGTCAGGCACATCCGACCAGACCGAGCGCCTGGGAGTGAATTCAGGCATGGCCGGCTACCACCTGCGCAGGCTCGGCACCGCCGGATTCTCTCCCGCTACCGCCGCGCGGGTCCTTACGCCCGATGGCCGGCCCGCTCGCGGCCATGACGGTGTCGCTGACCGGCACGCGGGTCCCGGCCATCGCGCTGCCCTGGTTCGTCCCGACGACGATCGTCTGGCCCTCGCCCTCGCCCGCGTGGTGCGTGAGCTGGGAGCACTGCCCGGCTGAGGCCGTCAACCGTGGGTTAACGACCGTTGCGATAGTCGCCGTTGATGTGCAGCACTGCCCGGCGTGATGCTTGATCCATCCAAAGAACACGCCCGTCGGGAGGTAAATCGGGAAACGTACTTCTCTGGTGCTGTGGCGTGATCATCGTCTCTTCCACCGTATCCCTGATCGTCGCCGACCCGGCCGCTTCCAGCCGGTTCTTCACCAGCCATCTCGGCTTCCGCGAAACCCTGGCCGGTGAGGAGTTCATCGCGCTGGGCCGTGACGACGCCGCCGTCGACCTGGTGCTGGTGGAGCGCGACCTGGAGCGGCGGCAACCGGGACAGGGACTGGCGGAGGTGATCGTGGTGTTCACCGTCACCGGTCTGGCCGCCGAGTACGAGCGGCTGCGCGGTGAAGGCGCCCCCATCACCATCCCGCTCCGGCGGGAGCCGTGGGGTGAGCTGCTGATGCAACTCACTGACCCCAACGGCGTGGCGATCCAGCTCGTCGAGTGGATTTCCCCGATCACGGGCTGATTCCGACTGACCGACCAGATCGCGTCGTTGACCGTCACCGGCATCGTTGCCGAGGCATGCGTGTCCTGTCAGCGGCCGCGTCAGTACGGCGACGGCCCGGCATCAGCGCGGCCGGCGATGGTTGACGCCATGAGCGGATCAGCGTTGCGGCCGCAACGCCTGATGCGACCTCCTCGGGCGACTGACTTGGCAATCCAGACACCCGGGCACCACCAGGACCGCATTCCACCTCGGTCCCCCGGAGTGAATCCTTCTCATTGGTTCAAAGGAGCATGCAGTCATGTCCGTCACCCTTACCGAACAAGACAAGTTCACCTTGCGCACCGCCGCGTGGGGGGCCGTCTCGCTGATGACCGCCGCTGGTGCCGCCGGCTCTCCCCACAAGGCCGCCACCGAAGGCTCAATCGCCCTGACCTCCGCGACCGGCCTGGTCGGGCACGTGCTCACCAAGGCACCCAAGGGCCTGAACGGCAAGTCCACCGCCGCGCTGGCCGACCAAGTCCTGCCGGCCCTGACGGCAGCCATGAGCCTGCTCAAGGAACAGGCTCCCGAAGAGGCCGACAACTTCCGCCGCACCGTCATCGTCGCCGTCGAAGCGGCCACCCAGCCCCAGAAGGGCGAGCCCAGCCCCACCATGGCGGAGATGGCCCGCAAGATCACCGAGGCTCTCGACGCCGCTCCGGCCACGCCAGGGGCGGCCGCCCTGGACACCGGTGTGGCCGTGCCGCCGGCCGCTGCCGTACACGAGCGCCCGAAGCTCCAGAAGCTCATCCAGGAGATGGTCGATTCCGGTTTCGTCGGGGTGACGTTGCGCGTGCACGACCATCGGGGCGAGTGGGTCGGCAGCGCCGGGGTGGGCGAGCTCGGCGGGACCGAAAAGCCGCCGACGGACGGGCACTTCCGGATCGGCAGCAACACCAAGACCTTCACCGCGACCGTGGTGCTGCAGCTGGTGGCCGAGGGTCGGTTCGAGCTGGACGATGTGGTGGCCGATTATCTGCCTGAGTTCGGGCTGGACCGGCGAATCACGGTGCGGATGCTGTTGCAGCACAGCAGCGGGGTGTTCAACTTCACCGGCGACTACTACCCCGAGTACGTGCCGGGGGTCGTCTTTCAGGGCCGGGAGTGGGTGGAGGGCCGGTTCCGCACCTACCGGCCGGAGGAGCTGGTGCGGCTGGCGTTGTCCAAGCCGGCGCGGTTCGAGCCGGGCACCGACTGGAGCTACGCCAACACCAACTACGTGCTGGCCAGGCTGCTGGTCGAGAAGGTCACCGGCCGCTCGCTGGGCGAGGAGATGCAGCGGCTGATCCTGGGGCCGCTCGGGCTGTCGGGGACAGTGGTGCCGGATACCTCGACGGACGTGCCCGAGCCGCATGCCCACGCCTACTACCGGTACGAGGAGGACGGCCAGGAGAGAGTGGTCGACCTCACCCGCCAGAACCCGTCCTGGATCTCCACCGGCGGTGACATGATCTCGACCACCGCCGACCTGGCCACATTCATCTCCGCGCTGGTCGGTGGCAGGCTGCTGCCTGCCGAGCTGCTGGCCGAGATGTGCACGCCGGAATCGAAGGCGGGCTATGGCCTGGGGGTGTTCGTGCAGGATGTGCCGGGCGGCGGCACCGTCATCACGCATAACGGCGGCATCACCGGCCACGCGGGGCTGATGTACAGCACCCCCGACGGCGGCAAGACCCTCACCGCCGCGCTCAACTACGTCGATGACGCCGCGCTCTCCATGGCAGCGGCGTTCCAGGAGGCGACGCAGAGGCTCGTCCAGGAGGTGTTCGGCGGCGGGCAGAGCGGGCCGGCCGACGCGGCCGAGCCCGCCGCATAGATGCCGACGAGCACCGTTGGCTGGACCTGGGACGTGCCGGTAGGCGAGCTGAAAGGCAACGACACCCGGGCCTCCCATCCCGATCCCACACATTCCGCTTGACCCGCAATGCTCGGCGAGCTGTTCGCCCGAGCGCGACATCAGAGACGAGGAACATGAACAAGCAATCCCCACCAGCGGTCACGGTGACCCGGCCGCGTGGCATGGTCTTTCGGCGCGTGGCGGTCACGGCGCTGGCGGCCGCACTGCTGGCCGGGACGGCCAGCGCCGGAACAGCCGCTGCGCACAGCGGCGTGGCCGTGCCGAAGGCCGCTGCCGGGCAGGACCGGCCGGAGCTGCAGAATGCCATGCAGGCGTTCGTCGATGCCGGTTTCCTTGGGGCACAACTGCGCGTGCACGATCAGCGGGGCGAGTGGGTCGGCAGCGCTGGTGTGCGCAAGCTGGGCCAGACCGCCAAGCCGCCGACGAATGGGCGGTTCTGGGCGGGCAGCGTCACCAAGACCTTCACCGCGACCCTGGTGCTGCAACTGGTGGCCGCGGGCAAGATCGGGCTGGACGCCCCGGTGGCCGGCTACCTGCCGAAGCTCGGGCTGGACCAGCGGATCACGGTGCGGATGCTGCTGCAGCACACCAGCGGGCTGTTCAACTACGCAGGCGGCGAGGCCTACGACGACGGGACATACGTGCCGGGGCTCCCCGCCACCGGCGACGAGTGGCTGGACAACCGGTTCCACTCCTACACGCCGGAGGAGCTGGTCCGGTTCGCGTTGTCCAAGCCGGCGCGCTTCGAGCCCGGGACGGACCAGAGCTACGCCAACACCAACTACACGCTGGCCCTGCTGCTGATCGAGAAGGTCACCGGCCGCTCGTACGCCGAAGAGCTGCAGCGGCGGATCCTGCGGCCGCTGCAGCTGCGGGACACCGTGGTGCCGGGCAACCGGACCGAGCTCCCCGGGCCGCACGCCCACGGCTATTACCGCTACCAGGACGCCGGCCAGCAGAAGGTGGTCGACATCAGTCGCCAGAACCTCTCCCTGCTGGCCGGCGCAGGCGACCTGATCTCGACCACCCAGGACCTGCACACGTTCATCTCCGCGCTGATGGGCGGCAGGCTCCTGCCGGCCCCGCTGCTGGCCGAGATGCGCAAGCCGTACGGGAAGTACAACTACGGCTTCGGGCTGTTCGTGCAGGACCTGGGCCCGAACTGCGGCACTGTCTACCAGCACAACGGCAGCCCTCCGCACGGCTACGGGGCGCTGATGTACAGCTCACCCGACGGCAGCAAGACCTTGACCGCCTCGGTGACCTGGGTGGACGAGGCCACCAGGGGCCCGGCGAAGGACTTCCAGAAGCTGGTGGACGGGCTCGTCAAGAAGGTGTTCTGCGGCGGGCCGGCCGGGGCGGCTGAGGAGGCCAAGCAGTCTCAGTAGACAGCGCCGAGCACCGCGGCCCGTACGTCGTGAGGGTGGACGCCTGTCTCGGACCCGAGCTCCGTCCTCGTACCCCGGCTCCTTCGGCGAGGGCGTCGAAGGAGCGGCCGACCGGTACGTCGCGATGACACGCGCGACCCAGCAGTTCGTCATCCTCACAAGCTGACGACCGGCCGCGGCGTCCTGCCCGGCCTCGTCGTGGCGGCCCGCCACGACGAGGCCGCCGCCGTCAGTTGGGCGAGTCACGGCGGATCTCGTCAGGCCAGGCGAGCGGCACGCCGAGGGCGTTGGCGATGGGGGTGGTGCCGAGGTTCTTGTTCGCGGGCAGGAGGTTGGAAGAGCGGCTCGATGCGCCGGGGCTCTGCGCCTGCCGATAATCACATCCCCCAGGTCATGGCCATGTGGAGGCTTCGCATCGCGGCGCGAGCTCCAGCCACCAGGAGAGGCGAACGGCTCGGTGCGCTCCGCGACCTGCCCGATGCTCAGTTCTGATGTGCTGCCGGCCATGGAGCCGACCGTACGCCGTTGACCTAGACAAAGGTCTAGCATCTAGCTTCCGGATCATGGCAACGCCTCAGCACAAGCTTGGATCGGGATTCGGCGCCCGGAGTACCGCGAACGACGTTCTGCGCGGGATCGATCTCTCCGGCAAGCTCGCCATTGTCACCGGGGGCTACTCGGGCCTCGGGCTGGAGACCAGCCGCGCGCTCGCCCGCGCCGGAGCCCACGTCATCGTTCCGGCCCGGCGCAGGACGGCCGCTCGGGAGGCGGTCGAGGGCATCGAGGTCGACGAGGTGGACCTGGCCGACCTTGGCAGTGTCCGCGGATTCGCCGATCGGTTCCTTACGTCCGGGCGGGAGATCGACATCGTGATCAATAATGCCGGAATCATGGCCTGTCCCGAGACACGGGTCGGCCCCGGATGGGAGGCGCAGTTCGCGATCAACCACCTTGGCCACTACGCGCTTGTCAACCTGCTCTGGCCGGCGATCGCCCGTGGCGGGGCGGCCCGCGTTGTCGTCGTGGCCTCCGGCTTCGACCTGGTCTCAGGAGTGCGCTGGGACGACGTGCACTTCCAGCATGGCTACGACAAATGGCAGGCATACACACAGGCGAAGACGGCGAACGTGCTGTTCGCCGCGGAGCTCGACGTGCTCGGTCGGGACGCCGGAGTCCGGGCGTTCTCGGTGCATCCGGGGTACATCCTCACTCCGCTGCAACGCCACCTCACCAAGGAGGAGATGATCGACGCCGGCTGGATCGATGCGGCCGGCAAGCAGGTGAACGACGACTTCAAGACGCCTGCGCAGGGCGCGGCGACGCAGGTATGGGCTGCGACCTCACCGCAGTTGGCCGGTAAGGGCGGCGTCCACTGCGAGGACTGCGACATCGCCGAACCCTTCGGCGACGGCATGGGGGTCGACCCCGGACAGACCAGGCGCTTGTGGAGACTGTCGGCAGAGCTCACCGGCGTCAACGCGTTTCAATGAACATCGCCGACACCACCATGTGCCTTCACGACCTCCGCCATGGAGCTGCCTCGACTGCGCCGGCCGCGCACGTGGATCTGCGTACCGTTCAGGGGCGACTCGGGCACGTCGGCATTGTGCTGACCGCGACACCAACACGTCCGTGCTGCCGGAGTCGTACCCCGAGACGCCGGAGGCAACGGCCCGGCCGGTACTGACGACGGTGCACACGACCGCCTGAAACATCCGAAGAATCCGGTGGTCCCAGAGGTGACCCAAGCATGACCCAGATCAAGAACCGAGATCTTGCCCAGATCGGAAACCACAGGTGGGAGTGGTAGGGCGCCCAGGGCTCGAACCCGGAACCTACGGATTAAAAGCCATCGAATCGTGCCTCATTGCGTCACGGTGTCATACATTGTCTGCTTTCGAAATGTCGAAGAATGTCGCCCGCTGCCATTTCCCAGGCCTGAGAAATCGCCGGCCACTCGGCCATGAGGCCCCCGTCGTTGAGCTGCTTGATGACGCTGGGCTTGCCCTGATGCCGTTCCCGGAGATGGGTGAGGCGCTGGGCGAAGGTGCCGGCATGCTCGTCGCGGATGGTGTCCGAGCTCATGGGACTTGGCGCGGTCTCACCAGAGTTGGCGTCATTCGTGGCTCTGTCTCATCGAGTTGGCGTGCCCGCCGTCTGTTGTCCCGTCTCACTTGACTTGCGGTAGTCTCGTCGATCATGAGGCATCCGACCGTTTGTCTCACCTGTCCGAGGAGCAGCATCGGCGTTGAAAGGACCGGGGCATAGCCAAGCGGGAACGCGCCGACGCCATCCATTACGGCTGGGCTGTAGCGAATGCGCTGACGGCGGCGGGCATCGAGAACAGTGGCGCCGCACCGGCCGGGGGGCCGGGCAAGTTAAAGCGTGCCCTGACGATCTCGCTCCTGGACTGCTACTGGCACATCCCGGACTTCGAGAACTCCGTTGAGATGAGCCTCGAATGGGACGAGGAGCACGGGTGGGCGTTGCTCGACGTCAACGAGCCCGGTGCCGTGCGGGGTTTCGCCTACACCTACTACGACCTCGAGCTGGGTGTGTTGCCTGAACCGGCCAGGGTGGCACGGCTCGTCAACTCGGTTCTGGCCGGGAAGGAGTGTTTGGGCATCGGTCCCCGCCGCAAGTACCGCATGGCCATCAAGCACAATTCGGACTTCGAAGCCGCCCTGGCTGCCTACCGCGGCGAGGCGCCCAAGTGATTCCGGCGCACCACGGTGAGTTTCCTCGATATGCCTCAAGCCCAACGAGACACGACATCTGTGGCGGCGTCGGAGTCTCACAGTTCTGGCGGGCGAGCGGTGAATGTCTCACCGAAGTCGGCGTGAAGTGGAGGAAGTCTCAGTCGTCTGGCGTACGTGATCGCTACAGTGCGTCACCATCTCGGCCCGGGCGCCCATCCGCGGTCCGCTCCATCCGCGCCCTCATTCTGCGCCTGGTTCGGGAGAACCCGGCCATCATGGACGACGTCCCGCCGAGGCCGGCATCACGACGACGCTCACCGGCATTCGGATGCCGCGTCCCTGCCGGGAGCGACCTCCTGGCACTCACCGTCCCGGCCCCCTCCTGCCGGCATCCATCCTCGGCCTTCACCGTCTCGACGCACTGACAGGGAACCCATGCTGTCCTCTCCGACCACGCGCCCGTCCACCCCGTTCTGGCGAGACAACGGGGCGGCGCTGCTCATGGGAGCCCTGGCGGCGGCGCTGGCCGTCATGGTCAGGTTCGTCATCCCCTACGAGCGGGAGATCACCTCGGCCTGGATGCTCCTGGTCAAGCTGACCCCCCAGATCGCCGCCTGCGTCGCCGTCGCGTGGCTGGACGTCGCGTGGGCGCGGTGGCTGCGGCTGCACCTGGTGACGCTGCCGGCGATCTTCCTGGGCTTCCTCTGCTACTTCGTGCCCAAGACGTTCATGACCGCGCTGGACATGGTGGACGGGTCGGCGGTGTTCGAGGACCTTTACCTGCATGTGGTGGTGTTCGTACCGTTCCTCATCGTCGGCCTGGTGCTGTCCTACCGGGTCGGCGGCGGCTCGCGGGAGGGGGTGCTGCGGATCGGCGCAGCCATGACGATCCTCCAGATGTCGGGCCTGGAGGACCTGGTGGCGGTCGTCATGAACCGGCGGCTGAACGGGATCCCCGAGGTCTGGGACTGGGCGCACCACATGACGGTCCGGCTGGGACATCCCGCGACGCGGAACGAGGCCTACGCCTTCATCGCGGCGCACGTCGCACTCGCCGTCCTGACGCTGGCGCTCCCCCGGCGATGGCTCGCCGGGCTCGGCCGCCGGCTGCGCCCCACCCGAGCCCGCTCGGGCGTCTAGCCTCACCACGTTCGAGCTGGAGCCGGCCGCCGGGGCGCGGCTCCGGACGCCTCCGCCGTGATCCCGCTACCTGACGCCGGCCTCCTTCATGTCGCGTAGTTCGCGCTTGAGCTCCTTGATCTCGTCGCGGAGCCGGGCCGCGACCTCGAACTGCAGGTCCGCCGCCGCCTGGTGCATCTGCTCCGTCAGCGACTCGATGAGCGTCTCCATCTGCGCCCGCGGCATCTCGCCCGCGATGGCCTTGGCGTGCTGGCCGGCCTGCCTGGCGGCGAAGCCGGGCACCGGCGCCTTGCCGCGCGACTGCTGACGGCCGCCGCCGAGCAGGCGGTCGGTGTCGGCGTCCTCGCGCTGCAGCGAGTCGAGGATGTCGGCGATCTTCTTGCGCAGCGGCTGCGGGTCGATGCCGTTGGCCTCGTTGTAGGCGATCTGCTTGGCCCGGCGCCGGTTGGTCTCGTCGATGGCCCGCTCCATCGACGGCGTGATCTTGTCCGCGTACATGTGGACCTGGCCCGAGACGTTACGGGCGGCGCGGCCGATGGTCTGGATGAGGGAGGTCTCCGAGCGCAGGAAGCCCTCCTTGTCGGCGTCGAGGATGGCCACCAGCGACACCTCGGGCAGGTCGAGGCCCTCGCGCAGCAGGTTGATGCCGACCAGCACGTCGTACTCGCCGACGCGCAGCTCGCGCAGCAGCTCGATGCGGCGCAGCGTGTCGACCTCGCTGTGCAGGTAGCGCACCCGGATGCCGAGCTCCAGGAGGTAGTCGGTGAGGTCCTCGGACATCTTCTTGGTCAGGGTGGTGACCAGGACGCGCTCGTCGCGCTCGGCCCGCTCGCGGATCTCGTGGACCAGGTCGTCGATCTGCCCCTTGGTGGGCTTGACGACCACCTCGGGGTCGACCAGGCCGGTCGGCCGGATGACCTGCTCGACGACGTCGCCCTTGACGCGGCCCAGCTCGTAGGAGCCGGGCGTGGCCGACAGGTAGACGCTCTGCCCGATGCGCTCCAGGAACTCCTCCCACTTCAGCGGCCGGTTGTCCATCGCCGACGGCAGGCGGAAGCCGTGGTCGACCAGGGTGCGCTTGCGGGAGGCGTCGCCCTCGTACATGGCGCCGATCTGCGGCACCGTCTGGTGCGACTCGTCGAGGACGAGCAGGAAGTCCTCGGGGAAGTAGTCGAGCAGGGTGTTGGGGGCGCTGCCCGGCTCGCGGCCGTCCATGTGGCGCGAGTAGTTCTCGATGCCGGAGCAGGTGCCGATCTGGCGCATCATCTCGATGTCGTACGTGGTGCGCATGCGCAGCCGCTGCGCCTCCAGCAGCTTGCCCTGGCGCTCCAGCTCGGCGAGCCGGTCGGCCAGCTCCGCCTCGATGCCGCGCACGGCCGCCGACATCCGCTCCTCGCCGGCCACGTAGTGGGAGGCGGGGAAGATGTAGAGCTCCTCGTCCTCCGTGATGACCTCGCCGGTCAGCGGGTGCATGGTGGACAGCTTCTCGATCTCGTCGCCGAACATCTCGATGCGGACGGCGAGCTCCTCGTACTTCGGGATGATCTCGATCGTGTCGCCGCGCACCCGGAACGTGCCCCGGGTGAAGGCCAGGTCGTTGCGGGTGTACTGCATGTCGACGAGGCGGCGCAGCAGCCGGTCGCGGTCGATGTCCATGCCGACGCGCAGCCGGGTCATGCGGTCGACGTACTCCTGCGGCGTGCCCAGGCCGTAGATGCACGACACGGAGGCGACCACGATCGTGTCACGGCGCGTGAGCAACGAGTTGGTCGCCGAGTGGCGCAGCCGCTCGACCTCGTCGTTGATCGAGGAGTCCTTCTCGATGTAGGTGTCGCTCTGCGGGACGTACGCCTCGGGCTGGTAGTAGTCGTAGTACGAGACGAAGTACTCGACGGCGTTGTTGGGCAGCATCTCGCGCAGCTCGTTGGCGAACTGGGCGGCGAGCGTCTTGTTGGGCTGCATGATGAGCGCGGGGCGCTGCAGCCGCTCGATCAGCCACGCGATGGTGGCGGTCTTGCCCGTGCCCGTGGCGCCCAGCAGGACGTTGTCCTTGGCCCCGGCCTTGACGCGGCGCTCCAGCTCGGCGATGGCCGCCGGCTGGTCGCCGGAAGGAGTCATCTCGGTGACGACCTCGAAGGGCGCCACCTTCCGCTGCAAATCAGTGACCGGTCGCATGCTGCCACTGTAGGTCGCGCCACCGACAGAACCGCCCGCCGGTGGGGCTCGCGGCGGACGACGCCGCGCTCGCACTTCGGCGGCGCGATATCGCAACAGACCTGTGAGATCGCACTGCAAGCGAACAGCAAGTCCCACCCGATACGGTCGAAACCGCCTGTAGCGGAAAAGGAAGGTGCTATGTCACGACCCAGAGAGGCGCTCGTCCAAGCGGGCCAGGGCGTCGCCCAGGCCGTCATGCAGGGAGGCGACTTCAGGCAGGCGGCCGGTCAGGTGGCGGGCCAGCTGATGAGCCAGGCGGGTCAGGCCGGCGGCCAGGCACCCGGATTCGCCCTCAACCCGCACGACTTCGCCGCCGCCCGTGACGGCGGCGCGTCGGTGGGCACGCTCATCGAGGCGCGCACCGCGTCGTTGAACGAGGCCGGCGAGATCATCAACCGCAGCTTCGCCGAGAACGGCATGCACGTCATCTCGCCGGTGGTGATCCCCAAGGGCAGCACCGCCAAGGTCGTGGTGCCGCTGGGCATCCTCGTGGTGCTCGGCCTGATCGGCGCCCTGGGCAACGTCATCCCCCGGACCGAGCTGCTCTTCGGCCCCCACTACTGGGTGGTGCTCGTGCTGGCGGCGGCGTTCCTGTGGTGGCGCCGCAGCGTCGTCATGGTGCCCGAGGGCTGCAAGGCGCTGATCACCAAGTTCGGCAAGCTCGTGCACATCGCCGACCCGGGCCGCGTGACCCTGATCAACCCGTGGAAGCGGGTCAGCTACATCGTCAACACCACCCGCGAGTACCCCTTCAACGCCCCCATCCGCGAGGCGCCGACCCAGCAGGGCGTCAAGGCCAGCGTCGACCTGTTCCTCCAGTTCCGGATCGAGAACCCGGCCGAGTTCATCTTCGTGCTCGGCTCGGTCAGCGGCTTCCAGTCCAAGCTGCAGAACGCCATCAGCGAGGTCACCCGCTCCCTCATCTACGCCCAGCGCGCCGAGGACATCTACGACCTGGTGGGCGAGAGCACGCTCGGCATGCTGGAGAGCCTCAACCAGCAGTTCCTGCCGGCCGTCCGGCTCACCGACGTCAACATCACGCACGCCGAGCCGTCCAGCCAGGAGTACCGCATGGACCTCGCGGCGCCCGAGATGGTGCGGGTCGCCAAGGAGGCCTACACCTACGAGTACGAGCTCCAGCTGCGCAAGGAGCAGAACGAGGGCGACCTGGTCAAGGAGCTGGCCGGGCTGCACGAGACGCTCAGCGCCATCCAGGCGGAGATCGCCGGCTACCAGGCCCGCATGGACACCGCCCTCGAACGCGCCTCCCACCAGGCCCGCATGGACACCGCCCTCGAACGCGCCTCCCACCAGGCCAAGGCCCAGGCCAGGCAGCGGCTGGTCGAGGCGGAGTCCACGGCCAACGCCAACTCGGCGCTGCTGGAGGCGCAGGCCCTCGACATCCGGGCGCTGAGCGCCGCCGAGGCGCCGGAGATCCTCGACTACCGCTTCCAGCAGGACCTGCTGGACAAGCTGGAGTCGGTCTCGTCGCGGCTGCCCCAGGTGGTGCAGGTGGGCGAGCGGACCGACATCGACTTCCTGGAGCTCGCCCAGCAGCTCGTCGGGGGCCGGGGCGCGGCGCTGTTCTCGGCCGAGGACATGGCGGCGATCCGGGGCAGGCTGTCGGCGATCGGCGAGCGCGTGCGCGTCCGTGAGGCGGAGATCGCCGCGCTGCTCGGCAGGGCGGCCGACGTGGACGCCTCAGCGGTGGCGCCGGTGACGGTGGACGTGATGACGGAGGGTGAGGTCCGATGAGCGGCCGCGAGTTCTCGAAGATCAAGGAGTCGCTGGCGTCCTGGTCCGACATCCGCCAGCTCCTGCGCGGCGGCGAGCAGGGCCAGCTCGTGCCCGTGGTGATCCCCAGGGACCGGCGCGGGTTCGCCTGGATGACGCTGGTGTTCCTGGCGGTGTACTTCGCCGGGATGGCGGTGGTGACCGACGTCCAGACCCTGCCCGCGCTGGCCGCGCTGCTCCTGCTGGCGCTCGCGGCCGTGCTGATGTGGCGCAAGGCGATCATCGAGATCGAGGAGGGCACGACGGGCGTCCGCAGCCGCTGGGGCGCGATCACCGGCACGCTGCCGCCCGGCCGGCACTACCTGTGGCTGCCGTGGGACCGGGTGGACGCGGTGGTCGACACCTCCACCGAGATCCCGTACTCGGCGCCCATCGTGGCCTGCCCGACGGCCGAGAACGTGCCGCTGAAGTCGATCGAGTTCTTCCTCAAGTTCCGCATCGTGGACCCGGTCGCGTTCGTGCGGACCATCGGCGCGGGCAACTTCGACCTGGTGCTGGCCAGTGCCGTGCAGGACGCCATCCGGCAGCGCAGCCGCCGCGTCCAGACCGAGCGCGCGTACGACCTGCGCGGCTCGGACGTGGGCGACATGCAGGAGGCGCTCAACCGCCAGCTCGGCCGGTACGGCGTGCGCGTGACCGGCGCGAACATCCCCGACGTGCAGCTTCCCGACCAGTACCAGCAGCACCTGGCCACCCGGGAGAAGGTGGCCAAGGAGCTGTCGGCGTACGAGCGGGAGTGGGAGCTGACCCGCAAGCGCCGCATCGACACCCTGCTCATGGAGATCGAGCGCTCCAAGAAGACCCGTGACGCCCGCGTCGTCGAGGTCAAGGCCGCTCACAACACGGCGCGCAAGGACGTGGCCCGCATGCTGGAGGAGCAGGAGACCGAGGCGCAGCGCGTGCGCTGGGAGATCGAGGCGCGCGGCCGGGCCGAGCTGACCTCCGCCGAGAACGAGGCCAAGGCGCTGCGCCGGCTGGCCGAGTCCTACCGTGACAACCGGGCCGTGCTCCAGTACGAGCTGGCCCGCCGCCGCCTCGACGTGGGCGCCAAGCTGGCCGAGAGCGCCCCGCAGCCGCTGGTGGTGCGCACCCAGCCGGGCTCGGGCGACGCCTCGGCCCTGTCCACGATGCTGCTGGCCCAGTTCCTCCCCCGCATCTCGGGCCAGGTGGCCGCCCCCAACGGCGCCACTCCCCCCGCCCAGCGCTGATCCGCCGGCGCTGCAACCGAACGCATAGGAGAAGGACCCCATGGTGTTCCGCAAGCTGATGGCCGCGTTCGGCGCGGGCGTCGAGGTCGACACGGTGCTGTCCGGCACCACCGTCCGCCCGGGTGACCCGCTGCGCGGCGTCGTGAACTTCCGCGGCGGCGGCTCCGACTACAAGGTCGAGGGCATCCACCTCGACCTGACCGCCGTGGTCGAGGTCGAGAGCGGCGACAACGAGTACAAGACCACGTACAGCTTCCTGCGCCAGCAGGTCGCGGGGGCGTTCCAGCTCGCCGCGGGGGCGCAGCACAGCCAGCCGTTCGAGCTCCAGATCCCGTGGGAGACGCCGATCAGCACCGTCGGCGGGCACCCGCTGCACGGCATGCGGCTCGGCGTGCAGACCGAGCTGGCGCTGGCGGGCGCGCTGGACAAGGGCGACCTCGACCCGCTGTACGTGGACCCCCTGCCGGCGCAGCAGCACCTGCTGGGCGCGCTGGACCGCATGGGCTTCCACTTCAAGAAGGCCGACCTGGAGCGGGGCACGCTGTACGGCTCCACCATGCCGTTCTTCCAGGAGATCGAGTACCACGCCGGCGGCCAGTGGCGGCGGTACTTCAACGAGCTGGAGCTGACGTTCATCGCGGGGCCGCGGCAGATGGACGTCATCCTGGAGGCCGACAAGCGGGGCGGGTTCCTGACCTCCGGCCACGACGCCTACAACCGCTTCACGGTCCGCTACGACGCCGGCCCCGGCACGGCCGACCAGGCGCTGCAGCACGGCCTGGAGCAGATGGCCCGCCACCGCGGCTGGTTCTGAGGCGTCCCGGAGGGGGCCGCGCCACGGCCCCCTCCCCCCGGCGCGCGGCGACCGTATCTTCCGCGAGCTGGCACGGGCCTGGGGCGATCGTTACCATGGCGCTCGGGGACTGAACGATCGTCGGATGCGGGGCCAGCGATGTCACGGTTCAGGTCGGCGTGGAGCCGGGTCGCGCCATGGGCGGCCCAGAACGCCGACGGGGCGATCGCCCTCGTCCTGGCCATCGTCGTCGGCGTGCTCGGCATCATGCCCGACGAGGTGTTCGGTCCCAAGGGCGCCGAGGTGCAGCAGCAGCTCGTCAGCGCGGCCACGCTGGTGATCCTCGCGCTCGTGGCCACCGCGCTGCTGCGCGACCGCGTCCGGCAGGCGCCCGTCGAGGAGACGATCACCTCCGGCGCGCTCGCCGAGCTCCCGGCCCGGCTGGCCCGGCTGGACGAGATCGACGGCCTGGTCGCCGGCACCCGCAAGGCGCTGGACGTGCTCCAGCTCGTGCGGGTCCTCGGCAGCCGCCAGGAGATCGCCCAGGCCCACGCCGAGGCGCGCGAGGACACCACCCGGTGGAGCTTCAAGGGCGGCACCGGCACCTACCTGCGGGCCGTCACCCTGCCCCGGTGCGTCGCCGCGGCCCGCCGGGTGAAGCGGCACCTCACCGTGCGCGTCGAGATCGTCGACCCGACCAACGCCGAGGTGTGCGAGACCTACGCCCACTACCGGCGGTCGCTGTCCGACACGCCCGACGGCACGGGCGAGACGTGGACGACCGACCGGGTCAGGAAGGAGTCGTACGCGACGATCCTGGCCGCGTTCTGGCACCGGCAGCGCTACGGCCTGCTGGACATCGGGGTGGGCCTGTCGGCGACGATGACGACGTTCCGCTGGGACCTGTCGGCGACCCGGCTCATCATGACCGTCGAGGACCCCAACCGGGCGATGACCGCGCTGGCCGGCACGTTCTTCTACGAGAACTGCGACACCGAGCTGCGGCTGAGCTTCGAGCAGGCGCGCCGGGTGCCGCTGGAGAAGTACAAGAAGGTGCCGCTCAGCGACGAGCCGACGGTCGAGGAGGTCCAGGAGCTGTTCGAGCGCATCGGCGTGCCGCTGCCGCGCTCGTACAACGAGCACGACGTGGTCGACATCGCCCGCAAGGCGCTGCGCGCCGTGAATCCGTACGGGGGGTGAGCGGGGGGTGAGCCACGACGACGTCTACCGGGAGCTGGCGGGGGGCCGGGCCGGCGAGTGGACGCTGAAGGCGCTGTCCGGCGAGGTCCGGGCCGTGCGCCACCCGCTCGGGTTCGTCTGCCTGCCGCTGGAGCGCTCAGGCGGCGACGGCGTGTGCGTCCACCTGTGGTCCGGGGCGCTGGCGCACGCCGAGAGCACCACCTCGCAGATCCACTGCCACAGCTGGGACCTGTTCAGCCACGTCCTGTACGGCCAGATCCGCAACGTCCACGTGGACGTGGCCGACGCCGGGCCCGACGCCACCCACCGGGTGTTCGAGGTGGTCAGCGACCCGGGCGGCGACCACATCAGCCCCACCGGCCGCACCGTGCGCCACGCGACGGGCCTGGTCGAGGTGTTCGGCCCCGGTGACAGCTACACCCTGCGCGCCGGCCGCTTCCACAGCAGCGTGGTGCCGGAGGGCGGCGAGGCGGCCACGATAGCCCTGGGCCGGGGCAGGCGGGGCAGCCGCGACCTGTCCCTCGGCCCGCTGGCCGGCCTCGGCCACCACGTCTCCAGGCAGCCGCTCGACCCGGAGGAGACGGCCCACGCCGTCCGCCTGATAGCCGCCCACCTGACCTGAGGGGTGCCGATGGACCTACAGCACGCTCGCGCGGTCGCCGTCGAGGCCGCCGAGGCCGCCGGGCGGCTCATCCGGAGCGGCGCCGGCGGCGCGCTCGGGGTCCGCGCCAAGGGCCGCTCCGGCGACGTGGTGACCGATCTCGACCTCGCCTCCGAGAAGCTGCTGCTGGAGCGGGTCCTGACCGCGTTCCCGTCGCACACGGTGATCGCCGAGGAGTCGGGGCTGCTGGGGGCGCGCGACGGCGAGTGGACGTGGCTCGTCGACCCGCTCGACGGCACCAACAACGTGGCGATCGGCCTGCAGGCGTACGTGGTCGGGGTGGCCCTGTGCCGGGGCGGACGGCCGGTGCTGGGCGTCGTCCACGACCCGGTCGCCGGGCAGACCTGGTCGGCGGTGCGGGGCGAGGGCGCGCTCACCTCGTCGGGGGCGCGGCTCGCGCCGCCGTACCACGCGACGCCGCACGGGCCGCTGCTGGCCTGGACGCAGGGCTACGCCGTCTCCCGCGGCGACGCGGCCGTGCTCGGGCTGAAGGCCGGGCTGGAGGGGCACGCCCGCAGGATGCTGCAGCTCTGGGCGCCGCTGCTGCAGTGGGCGATGCTGGCCAGGGGCGACATCGACGGCTTCGTCGGCTACCGGGCGGAGGCGGTGGACCTGCCGGCCGGGGCGCTCATCGCGCGGGAGGCGGGCATCGAGATCCGGGCGCTGGACGGCGGGCCGTTCGAGGAGCGTTTCGACGGCCCGGCGGAGGGCCGCAGCTTCGTCGCCGCCCACCCGCGCGCCCTGCCCGCCCTCCTCGACGTGGTCAGGAGGTCAGGACGAGCGCCCACACCGTGACGAGGAGGCCGGCGACGGCGAGGCCCGCGCCGGTCAGCAGGAAGCGGCGCATCGGCACGCGCACGTCGTGGCGGCGGCACGACTCGAACCACAGCAGCGTGGCCAGCGAGGCCCACGGCGTGATGACGGGGGCCACGTTCGTGCCGATGAGCAGGGCGAGGAGCTGGTCGCGCTCGCCCGAGGGGATGACCTGCTCGACGGCCTTGTAGGCGGGCAGGTTGTTGATGGTGTTGGCGAGCCCGCCGCCGACGGCGGCCGTGCGGTAGGGGTCGTGGCCCGTGCCGAGCATCCAGCTCATCAGGTCGGCCAGGCCGTACCTGCTGAGGGTGGGGACCACGAGGAACAGGCCGGTCACGAAGATGAGGAGCTGCCACGGGATCAGGCCCCAGGTGAGCCGCTTGCGGGCGCGCAGCGCGTAGGCGGCCACGACGATGAGCGCGGCGGCGGGCGCGGCGACGCCGACCTGGACCTTGAGCAGGAGCGCGACGATGAACAGCACGCAGGCCGCCGAGGCGACGGCGAACAGCACCCGGTCGCCGACCGGCTCCAGCAGCGGCGGCGTGTAGCGCAGGTCGCGGCGCTCGCCGCGCCGCCAGTAGAACACCCACAGGAACGCCATGGTCACGACGATGGAGGCGATCTGCGGGGCCCACATGCGGGCGGCGAACTCCTGGGCGTCCAGGCCGATCTTCTGCATGCCGAGCAGGTTGGTGAGGTTGGAGACCGGCAGCAGCAGGCTCGCGGTGTTGGCCAGCCAGATCGTGGTCATGGCCAGGGGCAGGGGGGCGATGCGCGCCTTGGGGGCCAGGGCCAGCATGACCGGGGTGAGCAACACCGCAGTCGTATCAAGATTCAGAAATATCGTGACGAAGGATGCGAAAGCCGTACAGAGGAGGAAAAGGGCGGCGTAGTTGCCGCGTCCCAGCACCGCCATCCGCGCCGCGATGACGTCGAAGACCTGGGCCTCCTTGGTCAGCTCCGCCAGCACGATGATCCCCACCAGGAACACCAGCAGCGGCCCGATGTCGTTCAGGCTCTCGGCGGCCTCGCTCAGCGGGAGCAGCCCGCTCGCCACGAACAGCACACCGAGCGCCAGGAGGCCGATCCTGATCCAGTCGAGCACGCCCAGACGCCGCCACACCCGACGATGATCGCACATCGCCTCCCCAACGCCGATGCCGCGAGGGATACTGAGCAGATGTCACGCGACGGCAGGCCGACCGAGATCTTCGTCAGCTACTCCCCCGCCGACACGGCGTGGGCGACGTGGATCGCGTGGGAGCTGGAGGCCGCCGGGTACAAGACCATGATCCAGGCGTGGGACTTCGTCCCCGGGACGAACTTCATCGACTTCATGGATCGTGGCGTCAGCGAGGCGCAGCTCGTCGTGGCCGTGCTCTCGCGCCACTACCTCACCTCCCGCTACGGGCGCCTGGAGTGGCAGGCCGCGCTGCGCGCCGACCCCGACGACCCCTCACGCAAGCTGGTCACGATCCGGCTGGAGGACGTCCAACTGGAGGGACTGCTGTCCACGATCACCTGGGTCGACCTGCTCGGCGTGAACGACGCCGGCCAGGCCAGGGCGCGGCTGCTCGGCCGCGTCGGCGAGGCGCTGGCCGGCCGGGCCAAGCCCGACGTGCCGCCCGCCTTCCCCACCGGCGCGAACGCC
>NZ_JALHBK010000041.1:0-61357 GCF_031570565.1 Nonomuraea sp. 3-1Str | reverse complement strand
GCTCAGCAGCTTGCCCGCCACCACCGACGCGCCGACCGGCTCGCCCTGGAGGTTCTTGGCGGTGTGGATGTTGAAGAAGCCGCCGTTGACGGCCGCGACCGCGTGCGCGGCCTTGGCCATGGCGGAGACCTTCTCGCGGGCGGCGACGCTGGTACCGAGGGAGGAGGCGTACGAGCCGCGGAACGTCCGGGCGTCGATCATCATGACCTTGACGCTCCACGGGCCGGTGGTGTCGTGGCCGTCGTCGCCGACGTAGTCCACCCTGGACTTCAGGCCGGCGTCCTTGAGCTTGGCCACCATCTCGTCGGCCTTCTTCTTCTCCTCCAGCTTCCATGTGCCGACCCGCACCATGTAGACGGTCTGCGAGGGGGCGTCCGCGACGCTGGGGCGGACGACCTCCACCAGTGTGGCGGTCTCGCCGGCGGCCTCCACCTCGGCGAGCACGGATTCGGCGGTCTGCCGCATCCCGTAGTCACGGCCGCTCGGCATGAGGACGGAGACCGTGTAGCCGTCGCTGGCGCGGCCGGCCTGCACGTCGTACAGGTCGATGCCCTGCGCCACGCTGGTCTGCTTCTTCGTCGGCACGAGCTGAGTCCCCAGCGGGAACTTGGCGGACGGGAACCGGACCGACACCTGGTCCGCGGCGGCGACCGGCGCGGTGGTGACCGTGAGGGCGGCGGCCAGGGACAGACCGGCGGCGAGGGTGCGTCGAGACATGAAAACTCCAGAGGGCGGACAACGGGCCGCACCATCCTGTCGTGATCATGGTCAGCGGGTGAGCGAAACACGCTAATCGGTGGGAGAGGTTACGAGATTGACATCGCCGTCTGGAGCGGGCTTGCCGAGCGATGGGATCTCGTCACGGAGCGTCCCCGAACGGAATGGAGCGTTCCTGAAGAAGCCGGCGGCGCCGAGCGGCTCAGCGGGTGTCGCGGCGGAAGGACTCCAGGGCGAGGAGGGCGACGTGGAGCGACAGGCACGACTCGACGTCGTCGAGATCGGTGTCGAGGATGCGTTCGAGGCGGCGGAGCCGGTCGTAGAAGGCCGGCCGGGACAGGTGCGCCTTCTGGGCGGCCACCGCCTTGTTGCGTCCCGCGTCGAGGTAGGTCCGCAGGATCCGGGTGAGGTCGCCGCCGCGCTGGGCGTCGTGGGCGAGCAGCGGCCCGAGCTCCCGCTCGGCAAACGTCTGCAGCCGGGCGTCGTCGCGCAGCAGGTGGAGCAGCCCCCGCAGCCGCAGGTCGGGCAGCCGGTAGAAGGGCCGGCCGTCCGGCTGGCGCACGGCCACGTCGGCCACCTGCTCGGCCTCGAGGAAGCTGCGCCGTACGTCCCTGATGGACTCGACCACGGAGCCGGCCGCGAGCACGAACGAGGCGCCGGGCTTCCACAGGATGCGCAGGCGCTCGGCGACGGCGGTGAGCGCGGGCTCGGCCTGGGTGCGCGGCGGCAGCGGCAGCAGGAGGCCGACGCGGTCCTGGTCGAGCGCGCCGACGAGGGCCGGCAGGCGGGCGTCGCGGCAGGCCGCGGCGGCGGCCTCCGCGAGCTCGCCGAGCTGGGCCTGCCCGTCGAGGGCCTGCTCGACGGGGTCGGTGGGCCGGATGACGACGCTGATCAGCTTGCGGCCGGTGATGGGCACGCCGACGGCGCGGGCGCGGGCGGCGGCCTCGTCCGGGTCGGCGTAGGCGTGGGTGAGGATGCCGGTGAGTATCGTGCCGTGGGCCTGGCGTTCGAGCGACTCCTGGTGGCGTTCGAGCAGGCGGCCGAGGGCGAGGGTGGTCGCGGCGCGCTCGGCGAGCACCAGGTCGCGGGGCGAGGGCGGCACGTCGCACAGCAGGATCAGCCGCCCCCAGTCCTGGCCGCGGGCCCCGACGGTGGTGACCAGCCAGCCGGAGGCCGGGTCGTACGCGGTGCGCTCGGGCGGGGCCACGGCGCGCGAGCGGGTCTCCCAGCCGGCGAGCAGGGCGCCGATGTCACGGCCGGCCGACTCGCAGGCCAGGACTTGGTGGGCGAGGTTCTCCAGGAGTACGGGGCGCCCCGACAGGCGGGCCACCTGGGCGAGCACCTCGGCGGGCGAGGCGCCCTCGACGGACAGCTCGGTGAACACCTCGTGCAGCTGCTCGGAGGCCCGCAGCTCCTCCAGCTGGATGTCGATGATGCGGGCGTGCACCGACTCGGTGATCTGCACGAACGGCGTCTCGCGGGTCAGCACGACGAGCGGCAGCCCGTGCTGCTCGGCGGCCTTGACGACCGAGGCGGGCAGCTCGCCGACGAACCTGCGTCCCAGCTCCACGAAGAGCCCGGCGACGCCCACCGCCGCCAGCTCGCCGATGTAGTCGGCCAGCTTCTCGGGGTCGCTCGGCAGGGCGACGCCGGTGGTGAGCACCAGCTCGCCGCCGCGCAGCAGGGCGGCGATGTCGGCGATCTCGCCGACGTGGACCCACCGCACCTTGCTGCCCAGCCGGTCCCCGCCCGCGACCACCTGCGGGCCACCCCGGCGAACGGTCTCCAAGGCGAGCACATCGGCGATGGTGGGCAGCACGGACAGAGCCTATCCGATCAGCTTGTAAGATCGGCAATGCACCCATTTACATAGTGATCTACTGACGGAAGCCGGGGCGCCCGGTCAGCTCCCGTCCGTGAACTCCCGGCCGGGCGGGCGCTCGCGCAGTTCGACCCGGCGGATCTTGCCGGAGATCGTCTTCGGCAGCTCGCCGAACTCCAGCCGCCGTACCCGCTGGTACGGCGGGAGCTCGCGCCGGCAGTGCTCGAAGATCGACCGCGCGGTGTCGTCGGAGGGCTCGAAGCCCGGGACGAGCGTCACGTACGCCTTGGGCACGGCCAGCCGCACCGGGTCGGGGGCGGGCACCACGGCAGCCTCGGCCACAGCCTGGTGCTCCAGCAGGACGCTCTCCAGCTCGAACGGCGAGATGCGGTAGTCGGACGCCTTGAAGACGTCGTCGGTGCGGCCCACGTAGGTGATGTAGCCGTCGGCGTCGCGGGTGGCCACGTCACCGGTGTGGTAGAAGCCGTCGGCATCGGCGCCGCCGGAGCCGCCCGCGTAGCCGGTCATCAGGCCCGCGGGCGGGTCGCCGAGCGACAGGCAGATCTCGCCGTCGTCGCCCGGCCGGCCGGTGACCGGGTCGACCAGCGTGATCTCGTACCCGGGCAGCGGCCGGCCCATCGACCCGGGCTTGACCGGCTCGTCCGGCACGTTGCCGATCTGGGCGGTGGTCTCGGTCTGGCCGTAGCCGTCGCGGATCGTCAGCCCCCACGCCTTGGCCACCTGGTCGATGATCTCCGGGTTCAGCGGCTCGCCCGCTGCGACGGCGGTGCGCAGGGGCAGCCGCCAGGCCGCCAGGTCCTCCTGGATGAGCATCCGCCACACGGTCGGCGGGGCGCAGAACGTGGTGACGGCCTCGTCGCGCAGCACCTCCAGCAGCGCGGCCGCGGAGAAGCGCCGGTAGTCGTGGACCAGCACGGTCGCCCCCGCGTTCCACGGCGCGAACACGCTGCTCCACGCGTGCTTGGCCCAGCCGGCCGAGGACACGTTGAGGTGCACGTCGCCGGGCCGCAGGCCGATCCAGTACATCGTGGACAGGTGGCCCGCGGGATAGGACAGGTGGGAGTGCTCGACCAGCTTGGGCCGGGAGGTCGTCCCCGAGGTGAAGTAGAGCAGCAGCGGGTCGCCGGAGCGGGTGGTCCCGTCGGGGACGTGGCGGGTGCTCGCCTCGGCGCTCTCGTGGTAGGGCAGCCAGCCGTACGCGTCGCCGACGGCGATCCGGGTGTACGGCCCCGCGGCGAACTTGCCGGCGTCGGAGGCGTTGGCGATGACGTGGGCGACGCCGGCCCGCTCGACGCGCTCGGCGACGTCCTTGGCCGTCAGCAGCGTCGTGGCGGGGATGACGACGGCGCCGAGCTTCATGGCGGCGAGCAGGCTCTCCCACAGCTCGACCTGGTTGCCGAGCATCAGCAGGACGCGGTCGCCGCGCCGCACGCCCTGCTCGTGCAGCCAGTGGGCGACCCGGGAGGAGCGGGCGGACAACTCGGCGAAGGTGAGTGAGACGGGGCCTGCCTGCCCGACGATCCGCAGCGCGACGGCGCCGGGTGTCTCGGCGGCCAGCACTCCGTCGAACCAGTCGAGCGCCCAGTTGAACTCCGCCGGCCGCGGCCAGCGGAACTCCCGGCGAGCGGTCTCGTAGTCGGCGCCCAGCAGCAGGTCGCGCGCGGCGCGGAAGCCGGCTACGCCTGGAAGGTCCAGCCCGTCATGTCCCATGCCCTCAATCTGCTACGAGCGCAGCCGCGCCTCAAGGCCATCGAGCACCGCGACGAGCCCGAAGTCGAAGCTGACCGCCCGCAGCCTGTCGGTCTCGGACACGGTCACCTTCTCGTTGACCTCGACGAGTCGCTCCAGCAGGTCGGGGAAGTCCCTGGCGACGTGCTCGAAGGTCCCGCGCATGGCGTCCATGTCGAGCTCCTCGCCGCCCATCGAGGTGCTCCACGCGATCTCGGGGATGACCGTGCCGAACACGTACGCGGTGAGCGTGGCGTTGGCGTAGTCGATGTCCATGCCGTCGAAGCCGGCCAGCCGGAAGGTCCTGCGCAGCCGGTCGGACATGGCCATCGCGTTGGGGCCGAGGGCGGGCAGGCGGCCGATGAGCGAGCCGACCCAGGGATGGCGGAGCATGACGTGGCGCATGCTGTAGGCGAAGGCGGAGACGGTGTCGCGCCACCCCAGGCTCTCCGGGATCGGCAGGGTGATCTCGCCCCAGATCTCGTCGTAGGCGAGCTCCAGCAGCTCGTCCTTGTTCCCGACGTACCAGTAGATGCTCGTCGCGCCGGCGCCCAGCTTGGCGCCGAGCTTGCGGATGCTGAGCCCGTCGAGCCCCTCGGCGTCGAGCAGCTCCAGCGTCGCGCGGGCGATCTCCTCGCGAGTGCGGCCCGGGGTCCGGGCCGGCCGGGCGTCACGGGTCCAGACGGAGGAGATCTGCTTGCCGGTCATTCCTCCAGGATAAAACCACTCGCACAGCGTACGAGAGACGTCGTACAGTGTGCGAGTGAAGTCGAACGATGTACGAGATGACTCGAACGATGTGCGAGACCCCCGGCGGTGGTGGACTCTCGTCGTCCTGTGCCTGTCCGTGCTGGTGCTGGGCGTGGACGGAACCGTCCTCAACCTGGCCATCCCCTCGCTGATCCGGGACCTGGGCGCGACCCCGGGCGACATCCAGTGGATCCTCGACGCCTATGTGCTCGCGTTCGCCGGACTGCTGCTGACGGCGGGCAGCCTGTCCGACCGGTACGGGCGCCGGAAGTTCCTGATCATCGGGCTTGCCTTCTTCGGCGGCGCGTCGCTGCTGGCCGTGCTGGCCTCCGAGCCGTGGCAGCTCATCGGCGCGCGGGCGCTGATGGGCGTCGGCGGCTCGATCCTCATGCCCTCGACGCTGTCCATCCTGATGACCGTCTTCGACGAGGCTGAGCGGCGCAAGGCGATGGCCGCCTGGAGCGCCGTCGCCATGGTGAGCGTGATCGCCGGTCCCACGCTGGGCGGCTTCCTGCTCGAGCACTACTGGTGGGGCTCGGTCTTCCTGCTGAACGTGCCGATCGCCGCCCTCGCCATCCTGGCCGCCTTCGTCCTCATGCCCGAGACCCGCAGCTCGGGGCGGCGGATCGACCCGGTCGGCGTGGTCCTGTCGGTCGTCGGGCTGAGCGCCGCCGTCTACGTCATCATCGAGCGCGAGTGGAACGTGGCCGGCATCGTGACCGCGGTGCTCGCCCTCGGCGCGTTCGTGGTGTGGGAGCGCCGCCAGGAGCACCCGATGCTGCCGCTGGAGCTGTTCCGCAACCGCAACTTCAGCGGGGCGTCCTTCTCCATCCTGCTCATGTCGTTCGGCGCGGGCGCGGTGATGCTCATGCTGACGCAGTACCTGCAGTTCGTGCTCGGCTACGGGCCCATGCGGGCGGGGCTGGCGCTGCTGCCGTACGCGGTGGCGGCGGCGCTGTTCAACGGCCTGGGCGCGGCGCTCGGGCAGCGGGTGAGCAACCGGGTCCTGGTCGGCGTGGGCCTGGTGGTCATGGCCGGCGGGTTCGTGGTGCTCGCCACGACCACCGGCTACGTGCCGGTGCTGACCGGGCTGCTGGTCATGGGGATCGGCGGCGGCCTGGCCGGTCCGGCGGCCTACGCCTCGCTCATGGGGGCCATCCCCCTGGAGCACGCCGGGGTGGGCTCGGCGCTGAACGACACGGTTCAGCAGGTCGGCATGGCCATGAGCATCGCGATCCTGGGCAGCGTGCTGGCCGGGGTGTTCACCTCGTCCATGCCGGCCGGTGTGCCCGACGCGGCCAAGGAGTCGATCGGCGACGCGATCCGGCTGGGCTTCGCCGAGCCCGCCCGCGCCGCGTTCACCGACGCCATGCATCTCGGCGCGTGGGTGGGGTGCGGATTCTGCGTGGCCGCCGCGCTGCTCGCGCTGTCGGTCATGCGGTCGCCGGCTCCCGCGGTCGCCCCCGAGCCCGAGCGGGTCTGAGGCGGCACGTCAGCGGAGCCGGGGCTCGCGCATGGCCTCCAGGCTGTCGAGCTTGTGGACGCGCTCGTCGTGGCCGATCTGCCGCAGCAGGTCGGCCACCGACCGCTGGCGGCCGTACTCGGCGGCGTAGGTGCCCGGGTCGGGCACGAGGTCCAGGGCGGGGTTCTCGGCCACGAAGGTCATGTACTCGTGCTCGGCGTGGTCCTCGAACTCGGCGTTGAGCCGGTAGGACCAGTCGGGCCGGAGCAGGAACAGCACCCACGACACGTGGTAGTAGAAGAACGAGATGAACCACGGCGCCAGCCTGTGCAGCAGCCATGACTGCTTCTCGCCGTTGCGCTGGACGAGATCCTGCATGATCAGCAGGTGCCACTGCTCGTTGTCCTGGTCGGCGCGGGCCTCCACGATCCGCTCGAACACCCTCCTGGCCAGTGCCGAGCGCCCCGCGTGGCGGTGCACCGCCCAGTAGCCCATCCGCTCCCACGCCTGGTACGGCACGCGGGCGATGATCTCCAGCATGGCGAACTTGGTGAACGAGCCCTGCCGCCCGTACATGAGGTCGACCGGCTTGAACATCATCCGCGCCAGCAGGCTGTAGTCCATGCGCGGGGTGGCGAGCGTGTCGCGCTCGGCCTGCCGGAGCAGGTCGCGACCGAGCTTCGGGGGACCGGAGGGCAGCTCGGGGCGCTCAACGGCGGGGTCCAGGGTGATGGTCATGGCGGGTGTCTCCTCGGGTCGTCGTCGTGATGATCCGATCGTGGCCGAGGAGGACCCCTCCGGTCGTCGGCCGCCGGTGGTCTTCGCTGGTGCCTCGCGCGGCGTACCGCCGGCGCGTCCCGTACGCCCGGAGGCGCACGGGACATCCCCTAGGGGGCGGACAGCATGAGGTCCTGTTGTCATGACATACACTGGTTCGGAGCCCAGAGACCCACCCGACAGCATGTAAGGCGATGCGGCGGCACGCCGACAGGTTGCCGGTGGGGGGAACCCTGCGAGGACGGGATACTCAGAACATGTCGGAGCTTCTCGCGCGCCACCGGGCCGTCATGCCCAACTGGCTGGCCCTCAACTACAACGAGCCCATCGAGATCGTCGGCGGCAAGGGCAACCGCGTCGTCGACGCCGACGGGAAGAGCTACCTCGACTTCTTCGCCGGCATCCTCACCAACATGATCGGCTACGACGTCCCCGAGGTGCGTGAGGCCGTCGAACGCCAGCTCGCCACGGGCGTCGTCCACACGAGCACGGTCTACCTCCTGCGCGGCCAGATCGAGCTGGCCGAGAAGATCGCCCGTCTGTCCGGCATCCCGGACGCGAAGGTCTTCTTCACCAACTCCGGCACCGAGGCCAACGAGACGGCCCTGCTGCTGGCCACGTACGCCCGCAAGAGCGACCAGGTGCTGGCCATGCGGCAGAGCTACCACGGGCGCAGCTTCGGCGCGATCGGCGTCACCTCCAACCGCGCCTGGAAGAACAACTCGCTCTCCCCGCTCAACGCGCACTTCCTGCACGGCGCGGACCGGCACCTCGCCCAGTTCCGCGGCCTGTCCGACGCCGAGTACATCCAGGTGTGCGTGGACGACCTGCGCCACGTGCTCGCCACCGCGGTCGCCGGCGACGTCGCCGCGCTGATCGCCGAGCCCATCCAGGGGGTCGGCGGCTTCACCATGGCCCCCGACGGTCTGTTCGCCGCCTACAAGGAGGTCCTGGACGAGCAGGGCATCCTGCTGATCTCCGACGAGGTGCAGACCGGCTGGGGCCGCACCGGCAGCGCGTTCTTCGGCATCCAGAACCACGGCGTGACGCCCGACATGATGACGTTCGCCAAGGGCCTCGGCAACGGGTTCGCCGTCGGCGGCGTCGTCGCCCGCGGCGACCTCATGGACGCCCTGCCCGCCGTGGGGCTGGCCACGTTCGGCGGCAACCCGATCTCCATGGCCGCCGCCAACGCCACGCTCGACTACGTCCTCGACCACGACCTCCAGGCCAACGCCGCCCGCACCGGCGCCCTCATCACGGACGGCCTGCGCGCCGCCGCCGAGCGGCTGCCCGTCGTCAAGGACGTGCGCGGCAAGGGGCTCATGTTCGCCGTCGAGCTGGAGACCCCGGCCCAGGCCGCCCGGTTCATGGAGGAGACCAAGCGGGCCGGCCTGCTCGCCGGCAAGGGCGGCCTGTACGGCACCGCCATCCGCATGGCACCGCCCCTCACCCTCACGATGGACGAGGCCGCCGAGGGGCTCGGCATCATCGTCCACGCACTCGAAGTCATCAACGCGGAGGCGGCAACCCAGTGAGCCCAGTGAGCCCAGCGAAGGACGGCGCAGTGAAGTCAGTGCAGCACTGGATCGGCGGAGCCCTCACCGGCGGCGACGGCCGTACCGGGGACATCTTCAACCCGGCGACCGGTGAGGTGAGCGGGCACGTGGCGCTGGCCTCCGTCGAGGAGGTGGACGCGGCGGTGGCCGCCGCGGCCGCGGCGTTCCCCGCCTGGCGGGACGCGTCACTGGTCAAGCGGACGCAGGTGCTGTTCCGCTTCCGCGAGCTCATGAACACCCACCGCGACGAGCTGGCCGCGCTGATCTCCGCCGAGCACGGCAAGGTGCACTCCGACGCGCTCGGCGAGGTGGCCCGCGGGCTCGAGGTCGTCGAGTTCGCCTGCGGCATCCCGCACCTGCTCAAGGGCGGCTTCTCCGAGGGCGTCTCGACCCGGGTCGACTCCTACTCGATCCGCCAGCCCCTCGGGGTCGTGGCCGGCATCACGCCGTTCAACTTCCCGGCCATGGTGCCGATGTGGATGTACCCGATCGCGATCGCCTGCGGCAACGCGTTCGTGCTCAAGCCGTCGGAGAAGGACCCGTCGGCGTCGCTGCTCATGGCCCGGCTGTGGCAGGAGGCGGGGCTGCCCGACGGCGTGTTCAACGTCGTTCAGGGCGACAAGGAGGCGGTGGACCGGCTGCTGGAGCACCCGGACGTGCGGGCCGTCTCGTTCGTCGGCTCCACCCCGATCGCCCGCTACGTGTACGAGACCGGCACCTCCCACGGCAAGCGCGTCCAGGCGCTCGGCGGCGCCAAGAACCACATGCTCGTGCTCCCGGACGCCGACCTCGACCTGGTCGCCGACTCGGCCGTCTCGGCCGGCTTCGGCTCGGCCGGTGAGCGGTGCATGGCGATCTCCGTCGTGCTGGCCGTGGACCCCGTCGGCGACGAGCTGGTCGAGAAGATCTCCGAGCGTGTCGGCAGGCTGGTGATCGGCCCGGGCGACGACCCGAAGGCGCAGATGGGGCCGCTGGTCACGCGCGAGCATCGCGACAAGGTCGCCTCCTACCTCGACCTCGGCCTCCAGGAGGGCGCCAAGCTGGTCGTGGACGGCCGTGAGAGCTCGGTCCTCGGCGGCGGCAAGGCGTCCGAGGCGCCCGGGTTCTGGCTGGGCCCGACCGTGCTCGACCACGTGCCGGCGGGCTCGCGGGTGCACACCGAGGAGATCTTCGGGCCGGTGCTGTCGATCGTGCGCGTCTCGTCGTACGAGGAGGGCGTGCGGGTCATCAACGACGGCGAGTACGGCAACGGCACCGCCATCTTCACCAACGACGGCGGCGCCGCCCGGCGCTTCCAGAACGAGGTGGAGGTCGGCATGATCGGGGTCAACGTGCCGATCCCGGTGCCGATGGCGTTCTACAGCTTCGGCGGCTGGAAGGCGTCGCTGTTCGGCGACACGCACGTCCACGGCAGCGAGGGCGTCCACTTCTACACCCGCGGCAAGGTCGTCACCTCCCGCTGGCTGGACCCCTCCCACGGCGGGGTCAACCTCGGCTTCCCCACCAACGCGTAGGCCCCCGCGACCCTACCGGGGAGGGACACGCGTCCCTCCCCGGTCCGCGCCCCGGTAAGCTCCAGGTCACGACAAGGGTCGCGGACAAGGGGGACCACGTTGGATCGCCGCACACCCGTCCTGGCGCTCGCCGCGACGGTCCTCGCCGCGGGCCTGGGCGCGGCGAGCCCGGCATCCGGCGCCGCCGTCCCGCTCCCCGGGGCGAGCGCCACCCGGGTGTCCCTTCCGGCGCCGCGCAGCGCCGCGACCGGCACGCCGTCGCCCACCGCGAGCGTCAAGCCGCGCAAGTCCACGTCCCCGCAGGGCCCGGCCCAGAGCGACGGGACGCTGCAGATCCTCACCTACCGCGGCTACGCCGACTACTCCGGCACCACCGGCGAGTTCGAGAAGACCACCGGCTGCCGCATCGCCCGCTACGACACCGTGCAGACCGCCGCCCAGATGGCCGCCCAGGTCGGGCAGCGGCCCTACGACGTGATCTCCGCCGGGCCCGTGCTGGCCGCCGACCTCATCGCGGGCAAGCAGGTGCAGCCGGTCGACCCGGCCAAGGTGCCCGGCTACGGCGACCTCACCAAGCGCTTCCGCGACATGACGGTCCGCTCGGGCAAGGTCTACGGGGTGCCCTACCTGTGGGGCTTCCACGAGTTCCTGTACGACTCCTCCCGGGTCAAGGGCGACCCGACGCTCAGGGACGTCTTCGGCTCGGGCCACGTCGCGCTGCGCGACACCCCGCTGACCATCGCCGACGCGGCCCTGGCCGACGGGGTCGAGGGCGACCCGTTCGAGCTCGGCAAGGACGAGCTGGGCAGGGCCGCCGGCCTGCTGGAGGAGCAGCCCGGCCGGGAGTACTGGACCGAGCCGCTGGACCTGGTCAAGGGCTTCGCCACCGGCTCGCTCGACTACGCCCAGGCCACCCCGTACTACCGCCTGCTGCTGCAGGAGGCCGGCCGGCCGGTCAAGGCGGTCGACGCGCCGCGCACCACCGGCTGGGTCGACTCCTGGATGCTGGGCGCCGGGGTGCCCAACACCGAGTGCGCCTACCGCTGGCTCGCCTACACCGCCACGGCCGCGGTCCAGCGCAAGGCCGTCGCCTGGGTGGGGCTGGCCCCGGCCAACCCGAAGGCGTGCGCCAAGGCCACCCGGCGCGTCTGCGACGCGTTCGGCGTCGACGAGCCGGAGCACCTCGACCGGGTCGCCTTCGCCACCCGCCCGCCCGACGGGTGCAAGCCCAAGGACGGCTGCCCGGCGTACGCCGCCTGGGAGAAGCGGTGGCACGCGCTCGTCAGGTGACCTCCACCGCAGGTGGGAGCCCTGCGTTCGCGTGTCGTCAATTTAGACTGAATGACCAGTCAGTCTCGACTGAATGACCAGTCAGTGAGTAGGGTACTCAGCATGAGAATCCTCCTGGTCGGCGCAGGCGGGGTCGGCTCCGCCGTGGTGCCCATCGCCGCTCGCCGAGATTTCTTCGAACACATCGTGGTCGCCGACTCTCAACAGAGCCGGGCGGCCCGTGCCGTCGCCGCCGTGGACGACCCGCGCTTCACCGCGATCGCGCTCGACGCCTCCGATCGCGCCCAGGTCGAGGCGGCCCTCCGCGAGCACCGGTGCGACGTGCTGTTCAACGCCGTCGATCCCCGGTTCACGATGCCGCTGTTCGAGGCGGCGTTCGCCGCGGGGGCGCACTACCTCGACATGGCCATGTCGCTGTCGAGGCCGCACCCGAGCGAGCCGTACCGCAAGCCGGGGTTGAAGTTGGGCGACCGGCAGTTCGCGCTCGACGGCGAGTGGCGGGGCGCGGGCCGGCTGGCGCTGGTCGGCATGGGCGTCGAGCCGGGGCTGGCCGACGTGTTCGCCCGCTACGCCGCTGACCACCTGTTCGCGAGCATCGACGAGGTCGGTGTCCGGGACGGCTCCAACCTGGTCGTGGACGGCTACGACTTCGCGCCCACGTTCTCCATCTGGACCACGATCGAGGAGTGCCTGAACCCGCCCGTGGTCTGGGAGGACGGGAGCTGGCGCACCACCGAGCCGTTCAGCGAGCCCGAGGTGTTCGACTTCCCGGCCGGCATCGGCCCGGTCGAGTGCGTGAACGTCGAGCACGAGGAGGTCGTGCTCGTGCCCCGCTGGATCCCCGCGCGCAAGGTGACGTTCAAGTACGGGCTCGGCGACGAGTTCATCGGCGTGCTCAAGACGCTGCGCAAGCTCGGCCTCGACAGCGCCGAGAAGGTGCGCGTGGGCGGCGCCGAGGTGGCGCCGCGCGACCTCGTGGCCGCCCGCCTGCCCGACCCGGCCACGCTCGGCGAGCGCATGCACGGCAAGACGTGCGCCGGCACCTGGGTGAAGGGCCTCGGCAAGGACGGCGTGCCGCGTGAGGTGTACCTGTACCACGTGGTGGACAACGACTGGTCGATGCGGGAGTACGGCTCCCAGGCCGTCGTGTGGCAGACCGCGGTCCACCCCGTCGTGGCGCTGGAGCTGGTCGCACGCGGCGTCTGGAAGGGCGAGGGCGTGCTCGGGCCAGAGGCGTTCGACGCCGTCCCGTTCCTCGACCTGCTCCACGAGTACGGCTCCCCGTGGGAGATGCGCGAGACCCGGCTGGTAGCCGCCTGATACTCCAGGTCTGCCATGCTGGAATCGGCCTCCTGCCGGCGGTAACGGTCGCCCTGCGGGCCCGTCAGGAGATGCCTATCCAGTCCGCCTCCTCGCCGGTGAGCCGCCGCCACTCGGCCGACACCCCCTCGGGGTCCGCCTCACCGGCGGCGCGCAGCCACATCGCCGCCGCCTGCGTCTCGGCTTCCAGCTCGATCAGCAGGTGGAGGCTCTGCAACAGCGGCTCGATCGCCTCCACCGGACGCCCGCACTCGACAAGCAGCCCGCCGCGCAACGACAGGCAGTGCGCCAGCTTCTCGGGCTCCCCGGTCCCGCCGCCGCGGATCGCGATCGCCTCCTCGATCGGGGCGAGACCCTCGGCGTGCCGTTCGAGCAGGGCGTACCGGATGGCGTTGTTGGCAAGCGCGGTGGCCAGGCTGTCCAGCCCTCTCCCGTCATGGGCGGAGGTGGAACTGTCCGGCCGTCTGCCGGGATGGGCGGCGGCCAGGCGGCGGAACACGGCCACCGCCTCCTGTACGGCCGCCAACGCCTCCTCCGGGCGTCCGGCGTTGCCGTAGGCGTTCGACAAATTGTTGAGCTCGGTGGCGAGGCTGTTCAGGTGCAGGTCGGGGCTGACAGCGGCAAGGTCGTGGAGCAGGGCGACGGCTCGCTCCGCGCGTTCGACCACGTCGTCGTGCCGGCCCATCCCGGCACGGCTGGAGGCCGCCGTCGTCAACGTCGAGACGAGCCTGGGCACGTGATTGTCCGGGTCGATCTCGGCGAGCCTGTGCTCGATGGCGGTCGCCTCCTCGCTCGCCGCCACGCTCTCGGCAGCTCGGCCAGCCCTCTCGTACAGGGTGGACAGCGTGACGAGGGCATGCGCCAGCTCCGACTTGCGGTGCTCCCTCTCGAAGGAGCCCGGCTCGGCATCGTCCATATGGCGGCGCTGCAGCCCCACCGCCTCCTCGGCGGCTGCCAGCGCCGCCTCCTGCCGCCAGGGCGGGCACGCATTGGCGAACACCCGCAACGCATCGGCAAGGCCGAGGGCGTGGTCCCGGCCGAGGCGGCGGTTGACGCCCACGGACTCCTCGGCGGCGGCCACCGCCTCCTCCCGCCGGTTCACGACCAGGTAACGCTCCGCGAGGTAGGCCAGTGCCGTGGCCAGATCGCTCACGACCCCCCTGTGTCGCTTCGGCACGCGGAAGGGCCACAGGCGGCCGGTCATGGTCGCCCGGCGGGCCTCCTCGCGGGCGACCATGACCAGCCGCTCCGCCACCCGTACCCCGAAGTCACGCAGTACCAGGGTCGACAAGGGTGTTGCCATCGTCAGCGCGAGCAGTTCGCCGTAGGCCAGGTTCTGCTCTTCCTCCACGAACGACGCCAGCGCGGCACGCAGCGCCTCCGGGCGTTCGGCGTGCGTCGTGATGTCGAGCATCGTCACGATCAGGTGCCAGTGCCTGATGCCGAGCAGCGAGCGGAAGATCGGGCGGAAATGGTCCTGTTCGCGGGCCGAGGCGCGGGCCAGCACCTCCAGTGCCCGCTGGCGCTGCTCGACGGTCGCGGCGGGCAGAAGCACGTTCAGCAGCTCGGGGGTGTCCCTGGTGACGGTCGCAACCAGGTGCTCGCCGATTCGATCCGGCTGGAGGGCGCCCCAGTACTCCCCCGCAGGGGCCGGGTAGAGGCCGTGGATCCAGCCGGCCGCCGCTTCCCGCCGGTCGGCGTCGGTGCCGTCCCAGCCCGGTACCGCCTCCAGCGTGGCCCCGGCCTGCGCCGCGTCGTCGGCACCGCACAGCGCGGCCGCGGCGATCGCCCGTTCGAGCGACTTAGGGTTGAGCGCCAGGCCCGCCGCGACCGCCGTACGCTGCCAATACCGGCGTTCGTGGTTGAGCAGCACGTCCTCGACCGCGTCCGATGCCTGGACCTCGACAGGATGCTCGCTCGACTGCAGCAGCTCCACGAGTGCGGCCATCTGGATGGTCAGGATGGACGCGCGGACGTCGGCGCCCAGCCAGGTGGGCGGATCGATGGCCTTGGCCGCCGAGGCCCACGAGGGGCCGCCGAAGCCGGGGATGCGTTCGAGGTGAGCGGCGAGGTCGCGTAAGGCGTCACCGAAGGCGGCGCGGCGGCCGCCCTCGTCGGGTTCGAGCGGCTGGAGGGTCTGCACGACGGTCCCGGACAGCGCCGCCTCCAGGTCGGGATGGCCGGTGCGGAGCTGCGTCCACCACTCCCCGGCGGTGCGGGCCACCAGCAGAATCCGTACGGTCTGCCCGTCGCCGCCGTGCAGCACCTGCTCCAGCAGGTGCACCACCTGCTCGGGCCGGCTCTCGGCGTAGTCCACGACGACGATGAGCGGCACCGTCGTCTGCGCGAAGACGGCGTAGGCGGCCGGGTCCACGCGCCGGGACAGCAGGTGGCCGCCGACGAAGCCGCGCCCGTACATGTCGTTCAACAGCCGCCGCGACAGCCTGGTCTTCCCCTGCCCGCCGGGACCGGCGAGCAGGCGCACGGAGACCCCGTCGCCTTCGCACCAGTCGGCCAGCTCCTCGAGCAGCTCCCGTCGGCCGCGGAAGGCGACCACCTCGGCGTCGGCGCGCAGCAGGAAGGCGGGCGAGCGGAGATCGGCCCGGACCTGTGGTGTGTCCAGCAGCCCGGCCAGCTCCACCGACTCCAGCAGAGGCACGCAGCCGGTCGCGTCCCTGATCAGATCGTGAAAGCCCGGATCAGCCAGGAGGTCCTGGGCTCGGGTGGCGGCCAGGCGGCCGCCGTATGCCGTGCGGTCCTGAGAGACGACACCGATCACGAGCCGACCGTCGGCGGACAGAACCGCCGCACCGGACATACCCGCCCACGGGGACTCGCCCGGCGCCCCTAGCCTGGGCAGCGAGTCGTCCACGTGAATCTCGTAACGGCCGGCGGAGGCGGCGGTGCCCGGATTGACGTGACCGGACAGCTGCTCCTCCCACCGTCCGCTCTCCTCGCGTTGCGCCCTCGGGTAGCCGGTGGCCTGGCAGGGGACGCGCGGCTTGGTGCTGGTGAGCCGCCCCCACCGCATCGGCCGCCGGCCGAGCCCCTCGCCCGCGTCGGGAACTCGGATCAGCGCCGCGTCCACGGCCCCGGAGCGGTGCCGCCACACCACCGTGCCCGCCGACTCCTGCCCGGCCCACCCGACGACGACCTCGTGACCCACGTCATCGACCACGTGGGCTGAAGTCAGCACCAGCGACGGGGCGACGAGGAAGCCGCTGCCGAACACCTTGCGGCCGTCGCCCACCCGGGCGCGCACGTACACGGATCTTACGGACTCAGCAGCCACGCCTCACCTCCACATACGATGAGCTTCCCCCGAATTGTGAGCCGCGATGGGAGATCGACGTGAGCGATTCCGAATGGGTGGAGCTGGACGACGCGATCACCGCGTTACGCAAGCAGCTCGACGAGGCGCGTAAGCGGGGTGCGGACGAGGACCTGAAGTTCGCGCTCGGTGAGGTGACCGTCGAGTTCGGCATGGAGATCCGCAAGGAGGGGTCGGGCAACGCGGGCGTGCGCTTCGGGGTCGTCTCCGTGGGCGCCAAGGGGACGGTGGCCAAGAACGTCACGCACAAGGTGACCATCAAGATGACGCCCCGGATGAGCGACGGGGAGTCGGTGGACGTCGGCGACGAGGACGGCTGGTAGCCGCCTCAGCGGGCCGGGAAGGCGAGGACCGTGCCGAGCGCAGCGGGCAGCAGCGCCTCGGCGCAGTCGGCGCAGGCCAGCACGGCGGAGTCGTCGGGCAGGCGGCCCACGCGCACGCGCGGTCTCGGCCACCGCTTGTGGCAGACGGCGCAGGCATCGCCTTCGCGCTGCGCCCAGCTCAGATCGTCAGGGTCGAACGTCAACATGTCCTGCGCCGTTCCTGTCGGGCCCCAGTTCATCACGCTCCCCGAGGTGATCGCGCACCCGTGCACCGGATCCGTTATAACCCCGGCCGCTCTCGTGATCGTCTAGCTGGACGTCAAGCTAGAGTGAATTCTCTACCCGACCCGCATCTCTAAGGCCCATAAACACGGGCATCCAGCCACAAGCCGGATGCCCGTTTTGTAACAATTCTACTTTGTAAAGGGTCTACAGCTCGGCGAGCGCCTTCTCCAGGATGCCGAGGCCCTCCTCCAGCAGGTGCTCGGGCATCACCAGCGGCGGCAGGAAGCGCAGCACGTTGCCGTAGGTGCCGGCCGTGAGCACCAGCAGGCCCTCCGCGTGGCAGCGCCGGACCACCTCGGCGACGGCCGCCGGGTCCGGCTCCTTGGTGCCGGGCCGTACCAGCTCGATCGCGATCATCGCGCCGCGGCCGCGCACGTCGCCGATCACGCCGAAGCGCTCCTGCATCGAGCGGAGGCGGGGCAGCATGATCTCGCCGATCCGCCGGGCCTTGGCGACCAGGTCCTCCTCGGCGATGGTCTCCAGCACGCCCAGCGCCGCCTCGCAGGCCAGCGGGTTGCCGCCGTACGTGCCGCCGAGGCCGCCCGGGTGGACCTTGTCCATGATCTCGGCGCGGCCGGTCACCGCGGCCAGCGGCAGGCCGCCCGCGATGCCCTTGGCCGTGCAGATGAGGTCCGGCACGACGCCCTCGTCCTCGCAGGCGAACAGGTCACCGGTGCGCGCGAAGCCCGTCTGCACCTCGTCGGCCACGAACACGATGCCGTTCTCGCGGCAGAACTCCGCGATCCGCGGCAGGAAGCCCTTGGCCGGCTCGATGAAGCCGCCCTCGCCCGCGATCGGCTCGATCACCACGGCGGCCACGTTCGTCGCGCCGACCTGCTTGGTGATCATGTCGATGGCCTGGGCGGCTGCCTCCTCGGCGCAGTTCTCCGGGCCGGTCGGCCAGCGGAACGGGTAGGCCAGCGGCACCCGGTACACCTCGGGGGCGTACGGGCCGAAGCCCTGCTTGTACGGCATGTTCTTGGCCGTGAGGGTCATCGTGAGCAGCGTGCGCCCGTGGTAGCCGTGGTCGAACACCACGACCGCCTGCCGGCCGGTGGCGTACCGGGCGATCTTGACCGCGTTCTCGACGGCCTCGGCGCCGCTGTTCACCAGGAAGGTGCGCTTGTCGTGGTCGCCGGGGGTCAGCTCGTTGAGCTTCTCGCAGACCTGCACGTACGACTCGTACGGCGTGACCATGAAGCAGGTGTGGGTGAAGTCGGCGACCTGCTTCTGGACCCGCTCGACCACCCGCGGGGCGGAGTTGCCCACGTTCGTGACGGCGATGCCGGAGCCGAAGTCGATCAGCGCGTTGCCGTCGGCGTCCTCCACCACGCCGCCCCCCGCTCGGGTCACGAAGACCGGGAGGGTGGTGCCGATGCCGTGCGGCACGGCGGCCTGCTTGCGGGCCAGCAGCTCCTGCGACCTGGGTCCGGGGATGGCGGTGACGAGACGGCGCTCCTGCGGGATGCTCATGGGTCCGACGCTACGGCCCGCTCCTACCTGCGCCGATACGTCGATATGGCACACTGGAGGCACTTGCCTTCGCCGGAATGGACAACTCTCTCGGATGGCGCCTTCGCTTCGGGTCGTGGTGCGGCGGATGGGGCTGCGGCCGCTCGCCGGGTCGATCGAGGGGGTCGTGGTCCGGTGGGTCGCGGTCAGCGAGCTGGAGGATCCGACCCCGTACCTGGAGGGGGACGAGCTGCTCCTGACCACTGGAATGCGCCTCGAATCCGATATTTCCCGATATGTCGCCCGATTGGTGGCGCGGGGGGTCGCGGGGCTCGGCTTCGGGGTCGGCCTGACGCACGACGAGGTGCCGCCGGGCCTGGTGCGGGCCGCCTCGGAAGCCGGGCTCCCGCTGCTGGAGGTGCCGCGCGAGACGCCCTTCATCGCGATCGGCAAGGCGGTCAGCGAGCTGCTGGCGGCCGAGCAGTACGACGAGATCAAGCGCGCCTTCGCGGCGCAGGGCCGGCTGACGCGCGCCGCCCTGCGTCAGGAGGGGCCGCACGCGGTGATCGACCGGCTGGCCAAGGAGATCAGCGGGTGGGCGGCGCTGCTGGACGAGGCCGGAGAGGTCCGCCACGCGACACCCGGCGCCCAGGTCGGCACGGTGACGGCCGAGCTCGGCCGCCTGGGCGCGCTGCCCGGCCGGCCCGATGCGCAAGGTGGGCGACCAGGGGCGTCGGCGGCTCAGACGGGGCGGCCCGCCAGCCTGGCGCTCTCCGGGCCCGAGGGGCACACGGTGGTGCTGCCGCTCGGCGGGGGGCCACGTCCGCGCGGGTTCTTCGCGGCCGGCTCGCCCCGGCCGTTCTCGCCGGTGGGTCACACGGTGCTCAACGCCGCTGCCTCACTGCTCACGCTGGCGCTCGAACAGGGCGGAGCCCGGCTGGAGGCGGAGCGGCGGCTGTGCTCGGCCGTACTGGAGCTGCTGCTCGCCGGGGCGTACGAGCAGGGGCGCGCGGTGCTGGACCCGGTCGGCGTACGGCTGCCCGAGGAGCCGCTGACCGTGCTGGTGGCCCGGGCGGAGACTCTGGAGGTCCTGGAGGAGGCCCTGGAGCCCCACGCCTTCACGGCCCTGCTTCCGGCGTCCCCGGCGTTCCTGGCGTCCCCGGCGTTGTCGGCGTCTCCCGCGCCGGGCGGGAAGGCGCACAGTGCCGATCCCGCGGCGGCACGCGGCAGGGCCGGGGGCGAGAGGCTGGTGGTGGCCGTCGTGGGGGAGGAGGGCGCCGAGGAAGTGGCCGCCTTCGCCGGTGGGCCCGTCGGCGTGAGCGCCCCCTGCTCGTACGGCGAGCTGGCCGGCGCCCTCGACCAGGCGCGCCGCGCGCTGGCGGCGGCCGGCGACGGTGGGGTGGTGCGGTTTGCCGACCTGGCCGGGCAGGGGCTGCTGAGGCTGCTCGACCCGGGCGCCGCGCGGGCGTTCGCGGACGCGCTGCTCACCCCGCTCACCCGGTACGGCTCGCGCGCCGACCTCGTCGAGTCGCTGCGCGCCTACCTGAGCTGCAACGGCCACTGGGACGCGGCGGCCCAGCGGCTCGGCGTGCACCGCCACACCCTGCGCTACCGGATGCGGCGCGTGGCCGAGCTGCTCGGCCGGGACCTCGACGACCCGGGCGTACGGGCCGAGCTGTGGATCGCGCTGGCGGCCACCGCTTCCTTCGCGCGGCCGCCCGCTGACGCGCCTACTGCTTGGACACCAGATAGCAGCAGATCGTCGCCGTAGTGACCGCCTCGTAGGTGTGGGCGTCGCGCAGGTGGCCGGCCCGTTCGAGGCTGACGGCGCCCTGCGCCGCCGCCCAGAGCGCGTCGGCGATCTTGCGCGGCTGGGTCGGGACGAGGTAGCCGGCCGAGATGCAGTCGGCGATGACCCGGTCGAGGATGTTCAGCGCGGCGCGGGCCAGGGTTCTGGCGCGCTCGCTCGGCTCGAAGCCGGGGATGGCCCGCTCGAACATGAGGCTGTAGTAGCCGGGCTCGGCCAGGCACGCCTGACGGTAGGCGGGGCCGAGAGCCGACAGGTACTCGAAGGGGTTGTCGCGCTGCGGCACGGCATCCAGGAACCGCCTGAAGCGCTCGAAGCCCTCCAGGTACAGGGCCTCGGCGAGTCCCTCCCGGTTGCCGAACATCGTGTAGATCACGGTGGTGGTGCAGCCGGCCTCGCTGGCGATCCTGCGCATGGTCAGGCTCTCCGGCCCGTCGCTCACCAGCAGGTTGACGGCGACGTCCAGGAGCCTGGAACGCAGCTCGTCGTGGCTCGCCCGTTCGCCCAGCAGGTAGGCGCCCTGAAGTCCAAGCGGCGCCGAGGAGGTCATGGGGCCACGCCTTTCTGCTCGGGGGCCCACCGCGCTGGAGACCCGCACACGTTGACTTAGCCAGGGCGGGGATGATTCAAACCGCTCCGCACGGTAAACATCCCGAATTAGGTCTACTTCTGTTACATGGTGGGTAAAGGAGGGGGTCCGGACGAGGTCGGCGGACGCCGTCCTCTTCCGCGCGCCGGCGGGAGCAGGGAGCCGGGGTCACAGGTCGGGGCCGAGGACGCGGTCGACGATGTCGCGCATGCTCGCGACGACCTCGGCCCTGTCGTACGGCGCCGTGCCGGAGATCATGTCGTGCAGGGCGCCGTGCACCCCGTGGTAGGCGATGCGGGCGAAGACCTCTGGCGTGCCCGGTCGTAGGACTCCGGCGGTCATCCCCCGTTTGATCGCCTCAGCCAGCAGGTCGATGACCTGCTGGTTGGTCTCCCAGCACAGGGCGAGGGCCTTGGCGTCGGCGGAGCCGTAGACGACGCGGTGCAGGCCGGCGTGCTCCATGGCGTGGTCGATCAGGCGCTCCAGCAGCGCCGTGAGCACGTCGATCCAGTCGTCCTGGGGTGTCCGGTCGGCGAGAACGGCTTCGGCGAGCTCGAGATAGCCGGCCACGTACCGCTCCCAGAGGGCGGCCACGACCTGCTCCTTGGCCGAGAAGTGCAGGTAGAAGCTGCCCTTGGCGACCTCCGCCCGCGCGGTGATGTCGCTGACGGTGGCGTCGGCCACCCCGCGCTCGGTGAAGACGTCCATGGCCGCGTCCAGCAGTTCGGCGCGGCGTTCGCCGGCCGGCTTGATCACGCGTTTGCGCGTGGCCTCCGGGCCCCTGCTCATGGCCATGCCTCCACGATCGCTTGACTGACCGTTGGTCATTCGTACAGACTGACCAGCGGTCAGTTGACTGACCAACGGTCATTAGCTTACACGTCCCCCTTCCGAAGGAGTGACAACCCATGCGCCTGCGCTCCGCGCTCGCTCTGGCCGCCACGGCGGTCGCCCTTCCTGCTCTGCTGAACCGCTCCCGCGGTGAGACCGTCCCGATGGACGCCCGCGCCAGGCGGGACGCGCCCGGGTCGTTCGTCCGGCTCAGCCACGGCACGACGCACGTCGTGACGGACGGCCCCGAATCGGGAGAGCCGATCCTGTTCATCCCCGGAGCGACCCTGTCCCTGTGGGTGTGGGACGGCCTGTTCGAACAACTGGCCCGGGCCGGATACCGCACCATCCGCTACGACCGCTACGGCCTCGGCTTCAGCGACCGTCCCGAGGTGGAGTACAACCAGCAACTGTTCGAAGAGCAGATCATCGACCTGCTGGACACGCTCGGCGTCGACCGCCCGGTGACACTCGTCGCCCTGGCGTTCGGCGGGCCGATCGCGGCCGAGTTCGCCGTGCGCCACCCCGAACGGGTCGCCCGCCTGTGCCTGGTCTCGCCCGACGGTTTCGCCACCCCGCTCAACCGCGGGCTGCGCCTGGCCATGCTGCCCGGCATAGGTCTGCCCTTCTTCCAGGTCTTCGGGGACCGGGCGTTGAAGTCCCGCCTGCCCGGCTACTCGCGCGACCGGCGGGTGGTGGCCCGCATCCAGGCACGCCTGCTGCCGGAACTTCGCTACCAGGGCTTCAAGCGCAGCCTGCTCTCCGCGCTCGGCAACGTCCCCTTCCACGGAGCCGAGTACCTGTATCGGTTCGTCGACACCCGAGACGTTCCGGTTCAGGTGGTGTGGGGACGCCAGGACCCCGTGACCCCGATGCCGCCGGAGGAGGTCCTGCGCACCGTGTTCTCCCGCGCCGACCTCCGCCTGCTCGACGGTGTGGGGCATCTGCCGCACTACGAGCGTCCCGACGAGACCGCCGCGATCGTCCTGGACTTCCTGCGGGCACACCAGGAGCCTGCATGACTTCGGGTTGTACGCACCGGCGGGCCGCTTCGGGGGGTTTGTGCGTCGTGGCCAAATCGGCCGAAGGTCGCGGTGGCATAACGTCAGAGGTATGGACGTGCGCACCTTCTGGCTCGCAGGACGCCCCGCCACCGGGGACACCGAGCTCACCGTCACCAATCCCCTCGACGGTCGCGAGGTCGGCAGGCACTCCGTGCCGACCGACGCCCAGGTCGAGGAGGCCGTCGCGGCCGCCGCGGAGGTGGCCCGGCAGGCAGCCGCGCTGCCCGTGCACGTGCGCGCGGAGGCCCTGGCCCACGTGTCGCGCCGCCTCGCCGAGCGGGCCGACGAGATCGCCCGGCTGATCACCGCCGAGAACGGCAAGCCCATCCTGTGGGCGCGGGGCGAGGTCGCCCGGGCCGTCGCGACGTTCCGGTTCGCCGCCGAGGAGACCCGTCGCTGGTCGGGGGAGGTGCAGCGGCTCGACACCGAGCCGGCCGCCGCCGGCCGGCTGGCCTACGTCTCGCGCGTGCCGTACGGGCCGGTGCTGGCGATCACCCCGTTCAACTTCCCGCTGAACCTCGTCGCTCACAAGGTCGCGCCCGCGATCGCCGTCGGCGCGCCCGTGATCGTGAAGCCGGCGCCCGCCACGCCGCTCACCTCGCTCGTGCTCGGTGAGATCCTGGCGGAGACCGACCTGCCGGCCGGGATGTTCTCCATCCTGCCGGTCGAGAACGACCGCGCCGGCGCGCTGGTCCAGGACCCGCGGCTGCCCGTCGTGTCGTTCACCGGCTCGGCGCCGGTCGGGTACGCGATCGCCGACCAGGTTCCGCGCAAGCACGTGACGCTGGAGCTCGGCGGCAACGCCGCGGCCGTGGTGCTGGCCGACGCCGACCTCGACTGGGCGGCCACCCGCGTCGCGCTGTACTCCAACTACCAGGCCGGCCAGAGCTGCATCGCCGTGCAGCGGGTCATCGTCGAGGAGCCGGTGTACGACGCGTTCGTCGAGCGGCTGCTCCCGGCCGTCGGCGCGCTCGTAACGGGCGACCCCGCCGACGAGAAGACCCAGGTCGGGCCGCTCGTGTCGCAGGCGGCGGCCGAGCGGGTCGAGCAGTGGGTCAAGGAGGCGGTGGACGCCGGCGCTCGCGTGCTCGCCGGCGGCACCCGCGAGGGCGCCACCATCACGCCCACGGTCCTCGCCGACGTGCCCGCCGACGCCAAGGTGGCGCGCGAGGAGGTCTTCGGCCCCGTCATGATCCTCCAGCGGGCCGCGTCGATGGACGAGGCGTACGCCATGGTCAACGACTCGGCGTACGGGCTGCAGGCCGGGGTGTTCACGCGGTCGCTGGACGCGGCCTTCCGGGCCAACCGGGAGCTGGAGGTGGGCGGCGTCATCATCGGTGACGTGCCGTCGTACCGGGCCGACCAGATGCCGTACGGCGGGGTGAAGGACTCGGGCGTCGGCCGCGAGGGCCTGGCCTCGGCGATGAGCGACCTCACCTACGAGAAGGTCATGGTGATCACCGGGCTCACCCTCTGACGGTCCGTCACGGCCGGCCGGCGGCCGGGCCCCGGCGGCTGGAGCCCGGCGCGGCCCACCGATTGAACGGCTGGGGCAAGGTGCGTCAGGCGCGTTCGGCGGTGGTGAAGAGGGTCTTGATCGTGTCGCCGAAGTAGGGGCCGTACATGGTGCGGCGGTCGTCGCTGTACTTGAAGCTGCTCAGCGACGTCATCGTGCCCCAGCCGGTGGCGTGGTCGAAGCCGGACAGCCAGGGGCCGCCGCTCGACCCGGCCGTCATGTCGCAGCCGAGGCCCTGGTCACGGGTCTGACCGTGGGGGTCGTTGCGCAGCTTGCCGGCGCAGTAGACGAGGTGCTCGCCCGTGTAGGGCGGGTCGGCCGGGTAGCCGAAGCCGAACGCCTGGCCGCCGCGCCCGGTGTTGAAGGCGATCTCCTGGGCCCCCACCGCGTCGGTGACGTGCCGGTCCGCCCATGTCGTCAGCGCCACCATGCCCACGTCGTAGTCGTCGTCGGCCGAGCGCGACCACGGCCCCGCGACGAACATGCGGCGCGCCGCGTACCTGCCGAACGGCTCGCCGCCGCCCTCCCGGTAGCCGGGGACGAACGTCCAGTTCTCCGCCCACGGGCCGGTGCCGTCCTTGACGCAGTGCCCGGCGGTGACGACGACGTCGCGGTTGGCGCTGCGCACGGTGCCGGCGGAGCAGACGAAGTCCACGCCGCGCAGGGTCATGAACACCCGGCCGGTCGTGCGGGTCACGGCGCCGCCGGTGGTCCAGCGCGAGCCGGCCGTGATGAGCTGCGGCCGGGCCGACTGGTGGCGGCGCTCGGCCACCCGGCCCTCCGATGCTCCGGCCGTGCGGCCCTCGGGTGCTCCGGCGGTGCGGCCCTCCGGTGCGGCGCTCGCCGGTCGGGCGGGTGACGGGGGGCGGCGGGGGAGGAGCTTGAGCGCGCCGTGGGACAGGCCCGGGGCGGTGGACAGGCCCGATCGGCCCGTCACACCGCCGAGCAGGCCGCCGCGCGACCCGCCGCCCAGCAGCCCGCCGCGTGGTACGCCGTCGAGCAGGTTGATGGGCAGGGCGCGGGCCATCCGCTCCCGCGTCCAGTAGCCGAGCACGCGGCTACGGTCGGCGGGCACGCGCGCGGCCACGTGCTCCACGACGGCCCCTCCCCGGTCCCCGGACCGGGGCTCGGCGGGGCCCCCGGACGGGAGCCGGGTGGACGGGGTGCGGGCCGGGGAGGGCGCGGGAGCGGCGGGAGGACGGCCGGGCCGGCTCGGGGGCTCCGGCGTCGCGCCGATGAGGGCGGGCCCCATCAGCCCCGCGACGAGCGGAACGGCCGCCAGCAGAGGGGAGCTCAGGGTCATGGCAACCGAGTGTGCACTACGTCATGTGGTCTTGTGACTACATCCGGTGAAAAGCTTCACAGCGCGTTGGTGGTCTGCGCCGCCTGGTAAAGGGCCTGGGCCTCGTTCCCGAAGAACGGACCCATCATGACGTTCGGGGCGAAGTTGTACTTGAAGCTGTTGACGGAGTTGAGCCAGCCGAGGCCGGTCGACTCGTCGAAGCCCCGGAACCACGGGCCGCCGCTGGAACCCCCGGTCATCCGGCAGGCCAGCCCCTGGTCGCGCGTCATGACGGTGTCGTCGAACGTGCGCCCGCTGCAGTAGATCAGCGCCGAGCCGTCGAACGGCGCCGCCGCCGGGAAGCCGAAGGCGAACGTCTGGCGCCCTCTGGGCTGGTTGAACGCCACGCCCTGGCCGCCCACGGCGTCCACCAGCGCGCGGCCCTGGAGCGGCGCCACCACGGCGGCGCCGATGTCGAAGTTGATGTCCTCGCGGGTGTTCCACTGCTGGGTGGTCAGCAGCCTGGTGGCCACCCAGGTGCCGAAGGGCCGCCGGCCGTTGTCGAAGCCCGGGACGAACACCCAGTTGCGATGGGCGGCGCCGTCCATCTTCACGCAGTGCCCGGCGGTCATCACGACGCTCTTGTTGGCGCTGGTCACGGCTGTGCCGGAGCAGGAGGCGTTGCCGCCGCCGGCGGTGGTGAAGAAGACCCGGCCGACCGTGCGCACGACGGCGCCGCCGTCGGTCCAGCGCAGCCCGGTGCTGTCGGGCGCCGGCGCCTGCCGCCGCGCGGCCACGGTCGTGACGCGTAGCGGGCCGCGCTGGGGGAGGGCCGCCGAGGCGCCGCGCGTGGCCCAGGGACTGCCCTGCGTCGGGCCGCCGGAGCGGGTGGTGCGCCGGGGCGCGGGCGCGTCGAGGGGCCGCGCCGCCAGCATGCGCTGCGACGTCCAGTACTGCAGGACGGACGTCCGCTCGGACGAGGAGTTCGTGGTGGACCACCGGACCGGGCCGGGCTCGGCGGCGGTGCCCGAGATGACCTGTGAACCGGCGCCGGACCCGGCGCCGGACCCGGCCTGAGCCGGTGCGGTGGCCAGGGCGGCCGTCACGGTCGTCGTGGCGAGCGCGACGGCGGAGAGCAGGGCGACTCTACGGTGCATTACGTACCTCCCGAAACCGGATCTGCCATGGGGAGGTACGTGCGGGATATCGGGTTTTTCTCAAGGTATGCGCAGACGGATATGGCTCCATTACCGTACGAATGTCGTACGGCACGGACGGTCACATATGCCGCCGGTTTCCGGCGGGTCATGGCCGCGTGCCCGGGGGAGCCGGCGAGCGGGGAGAATGGACGCGTGCATGCAGAGACCCTCCGATCCGTCGTCGTTCTCGGCTCCACCGGCTCGATCGGGACCCAGGCCATCGACGTCGTCACCGCCAACCCCGGAAGGTTCCGGGTCGCCGGTCTGGCGGCCGGGGGCGGCCGGGTCGACCTGCTCGCCCGGCAGGCCGCCGAGCTGGGCGCCGAGGTCGTCGCGGTGGCCGACGCCGCGCGGGTGCCGGAGCTGAAGGAGGCGCTGGCCGCCCTCGGCGCCGGGCCCGTGGTGCTCGGCGGCCCGGACGGGGTCGCCGAGGTGGCCGGGTGGCGGTGCGACATCGTGCTCAACGGCATCACCGGGGCGCTCGGCCTCACCTCCACGCTGGTCGCCCTGGAGGCGGGCCGCACGCTCGCGCTGGCCAACAAGGAGTCGCTGATCGTCGGCGGGCCGCTGGTCAAGCGGCTGGCCAAGCCGGGGCAGATCGTCCCCGTCGACTCCGAGCACTCGGCCCTGCAGCAGTGCCTGTGGGCCGCCGGCCCCCACGGCTACGACCCCGACGTGGTCAGGAAGCTGGTCGTCACGGCCAGCGGCGGGCCGTTCCGGGGCAGGAGCCGCGCCGAGATGGCCGACGTGACGCCTGAGATGGCGCTGGCCCACCCCACCTGGTCGATGGGCCCCATGATCACCGTCAACTCCGCCACCCTGGTCAACAAGGGGTTGGAGGTCATCGAGGCGCACCTGCTGTTCGACCTCGGGTTCGACCGGATCGACGTCGTGGTCCACCCCCAGTCGATCATCCACTCCATGGTGGAGTACGTCGACGGCTCCACCATCGCCCAGGCGAGCCCGCCCGACATGCGGCTGCCCATCGCGCTCGCCCTGGGACACCCCGGCCGCCTGGCCGGCGCCGCCCCGCCCGTCGACTGGACCAGGGCTCACACCTGGACCTTCGAGCCCCTGGACGACGAGGCGTTCCCCGCCGTCGCGCTGGCCCGCCACGTCGGCGAGGCCGGCGGCACCGCGCCCGCCGTCTACAACGCCGCCAACGAGGCGTGCCTGGAGGTGTTCCTGCGCGGGGAGCTGCCGTTCCTCGCCATCGTCGACACCGTGGCGCGGGTCGTGGAGGAGCACGAGGTCACTCCGGCCGGCTCCGTGGAGGAGGTGCTGGCCGCCGACGCCTGGGCCCGGGCCCGGGCGGCGGAGCTGGCGGCAGGGCAGTCCCGCTGACTTCCTAGACTGGACATCGTCTTCGACACCAAAGGGTTGAAATGTCTTCTGTAGCACTCGGCATACCGACGGTCCGCCCCAAGCCGCTCGCCGAACGCCGCCACTCCCGCCAGATCAGGGTCGGCGACGTGCTCGTGGGGGGCGACGCGCCGGTCTCCGTGCAGTCCATGACCACCACGGTCACCGCCGACGTCAACTCCACCCTGCAACAGATCGCCGAGCTCACGGCCTCCGGCTGCCAGATCGTCCGCGTGGCCGTGCCGTCGCAGGACGACGCCGACGCGCTGCCGATCATCGCCAGGAAGTCGCAGATCCCGGTGATCGCCGACATCCACTTCCAGCCCAAGTACGTCTTCGCCGCCATCGAGGCGGGCTGCGCGGCGGTGCGCGTCAACCCGGGCAACATCAAGAAGTTCGACGACAAGGTGGGCGAGATCGCCAAGGCGGCGGCCGACCACGGCGTGCCCATCCGCATCGGGGTCAACGCCGGCTCCCTCGACCCGCGCCTGCTCCAGAAGTACGGCAAGGCCACACCGGAGGCGCTGGTCGAGTCGGCGCTGTGGGAGTGCTCGCTGTTCGAGGAGCACGGCTTCCGCGACATCAAGATCTCGGTCAAGCACAACGACCCCGTCGTCATGATCAACGCCTACCGGCTGCTGGCCGCCAGGTGCGACTACCCCCTGCACCTGGGCGTCACCGAGGCCGGCCCCGCCTTCCAGGGCACGATCAAGTCGGCCGTCGCGTTCGGCGCGCTGCTGGCCGAGGGCATCGGCGACACGATCCGCGTCTCGCTGTCCGCGCCCCCGGTCGAGGAGGTCAAGGTCGGCACGCAGATCCTCGAGTCGCTCGGGCTGCGCGAGCGCGGCCTGGAGATCGTCTCCTGCCCGTCGTGCGGTCGCGCCCAGGTCGACGTCTACACGCTGGCAGAGCAGGTGCAGGCCGGGCTTGAGGGTATGAAGGTGCCGCTGCGCGTCGCCGTCATGGGCTGCGTCGTCAACGGGCCCGGCGAGGCGCGCGAGGCCGACCTGGGCGTGGCGTCCGGCAACGGCAAGGGCCAGATCTTCGTCAAGGGCGAGGTCATCAAGACCGTGCCGGAGTCGCAGATCGTCGAGACGCTCATCGAGGAGGCGCTGCGGCTGGCCGAGGAGATGGGCGTGGAGGTCGACCTCGACGACGACGCCCCCGGCCCGCAGGTCACCGTCGCCTGAGCGGGCCACCCCCGCTCACCTGGCAAGCGTAACGGTAAGCCATCGACTCATTACAGAATGGCAAGGGTTCGGTCATGCGGCACGCCGGCCCGGTCACGGGCAGGCAGCATCTGTAGTCATGAGACGGGTGAAGCGGTGTGTCCGGGTCGTGGCGGCGGTGGTGACGCTGGCCGGTGGGGTGGTGAGCGCCGGAGGCGACCCGGCGGCGGCCGGCGAGACCCCTGCGGCCCTGGCGTCCACCGGTACGGCCATCCAGCCCACCGGCATGACCGCCCGGTCCACCGGCTCGGCTGCCCCGTCCGTCGTGTGGGGAGCGTGTCCCGCCGCTGACAGGGCAGACTCCCCGGCGCAGGCCGCCCCCGCGCACGCCACCCACACCGAGTGCGGCGCCGTCCGGGTCCCCCTCGACTACCGGCAGCCCCTCGGCCGCACCCTCACGATCGCCGTCAACCGGATAGCGGCCACCGTCCCGCGCGACGGTGGCCGCTACCTCGGCACCCTGCTGGTGAACCCCGGCGGCCCCGGCGCCTCCGGGCGCAAGCTGGCCGAGTTCGTCGCCGGCGCCCTGCCCGGCGAGGTCGCCGGCCGCTACGACGTCGTCGGGTTCGACCCGCGCGGCGTCGGTGGCAGCGAGCCCGCCATGCACTGCGTGGACCCCGGCACCTACTACGCCCCGCCCCGCGCCGACGCCGTGCCGCGCGACGCCGCCGACGAGGCCGTCCTGCTCGGCAGGGCCCGGCAGTACGCCGGCCGGTGCGGCGACCTGTGGGCGTGGCTGCTGCCGCACATGACCACCGCCGACGCCGCCCGCGACATGGACCGCGTCCGCGCCGCGCTCGGCGAGGAGAAGATTTCCTACCTCGGCTACTCCTACGGCACCTACCTCGGCGCCGTCTACGCCACGCTCTTCCCGGAGCGGGTGCGCCGCCTGGTCCTCGACAGCTCCGTCGACCCGGGCGCCGTCTGGTACCAGGCCAACCTCAACCAGGACGTCGCCTTCGACCGGCGGCACCGCGACTTCCTGGCCTGGGTCGCCCGGCACAACGACGTCTACCGGCTCGGCCGTACCGAGGAGCAGACCTCGTTCGCGTGGTACGCGATGCGCGCCCGGCTCCGCGAGCGCCCGGCCGGTGGCGTGGTGGGGCCGAGCGAGCTCGACGACGTCTTCACCGCCGGCGGCTACACCGACCGGCTCTGGCCCGAGCTGGCCTCCGTCTGGTCCCGGTACGTGCGGCAGGGCGACGTGCGTGGCCTGCTCGACGACTACGACCGGCTCGGCGGCCACGCCACCGAGGACGAGAACGGCTACGCCGTCTACCTGAGCGTCCAGTGCACCGACGCCTCGTGGCCCCGCGACTGGGCCACCTGGCAGACCGACATGGCTGCCCTGCACCGCCGCGCCCCGTTCCTCACCTGGCCGAACGCCTGGTTCAACGCCCCCTGCGCGTTCTGGCCGCAGCAGGGCCGGAGCCCGGTGGACGTCCAGGGACGCGCCGGCCTGCCGCCCATCCTCATGATCCAGTCCCGGGGCGACGCCGCCACGCCGTACTCGGGCGCGCTCGGCATGCTGCGCAGGTTCCCGACGGCGCGGATGGTCGTCGAGGGCGGCGGCAACCATGGCATCTCCCTGGCGGGCAACACCTGCGTCGACCGGCACCTGACCGCCTACCTCGCCGGCGGGAAGGTGCCGGAGCGGACGGCCGCGTGTCCCGCCCTGCCGGAGCCCCAGCCGGTGGGCCGGACGGCCGTCCGGCACGCCCGCGGACAGGAAAGGCTCGCCGAGGCCCTGTCAGGATGAGCTAATCGGTGGGGCTTCGCGTAGTCTGACCATGTGATGCTGCGTACCTCGGCGTCGCGCGTGCTCGATGACAGCGACCGGGACGAGGCTCTGGCCTTGCTCGACAGCGACCCGGTCGCGAACGTCTTCGTCGCCTCCCGCGTGCGGACCGTCGGCCTCAACCAGGCGCGGCTCGGCGGGCAGATGTGGGGGTTCGGGCCGCGTGGCGGGCTCGTCTCGCTGTGCTATGCCGGCGCCAACCTGGTCCCGGTCAACGCCGGCCCGGAGGCCGTGCACGCTTTCGCCGACCGTGCGCGCAAGCAGGGACGGCGCTGCTCGTCCATCGTGGGCCCGGCCGACGCCGTCTCGCTGCTGTGGGAGCGGCTGGAGCCGTACTGGGGCAGGGCGCGGGCCATCCGGTGGGCGCAGCCGGTCATGGCCACCTCCCACAAGTCGCCCGTGCCCGCCGATCCGCTGGTGCGCCGGGTACGGCCGGAGGAGTTCGACATCGTCCTGCCGGCGTGCGTGGCGATGTTCACCGAGGAGGTCGGCGTGTCGCCCAACCTCGGCGACGGCGGCGCCCTCTACCGCACCCGCGTGTCGGAGCTGATCCGCATCGGCCGCTCGTACGCGCGCATCGAGGACGGCCGGGTGGTGTTCAAGGCCGAGATCGGCGCGGTGACCCCGTTCGCCTGCCAGGTGCAGGGCGTGTGGGTGGACCCGGAGCTGCGCGGCCAGGGCTTCGCCGTCACCGGCATGGCGGCGGTCGTCGAGGCCGCGCTGGCGTGCTTCGCGCCGGTCGTCACCCTGTACGTCAACGACTTCAACACCCCGGCCCGGGCCGTCTACCGCAGGGTCGGCTTCCACGAGGTCGACACGTTCATGTCCGTCCTCTTCTAGGGCATGTCCGTTCGCTTCTGGAGCATGTCGGTTCTGTTCTAGAGCCGCACGAGCTTGTCGAAGAGCCGGGCCAGCTCCGTGCCGGGGTCCGCGGTGAGCCCCGCGTGGACCGGGCCGGTCTGCACGATCGTGCTGCGCGGCGCCGTCAGCCAGCGGAACCTGCCGCCGAGCGGCTCCGCGGCCAGCGGCCCCGACTGCTCGCCGCAGGCCAGCTCGTACGCGCCGAGGGCCCGTCGTACGGCGTCGGCGTCGGCGTCCGGGTCGAGGGCGCGCAGCCGCACGGTGTCCAAGTGCACCCGCGCGCACAGGTAACCGCGCGGCTGGCAGTAGAGCAGCACGCCCGCGTTGATCTGCTCGCCGCGCTCCACCCGGGGCACGACGCGGATCACGGCGTACTCGTAGACGTCTCTCACCATGGGCTCCGTGGCGCTCATCGGCCGTCTCCCCGCCAGAACTCGCCGACCGATCCCGGCCCCGCCCGCCGCGTGGGCGGCGGCTCGTGGGTCAGCCACGCGCGGGGCCCGTGGGCGCGGCTCAGCAGGTGCTCGACGTAGGCGTCGCGCACGTCCTGGGCGGAGGCGAAGCCCGGCTCGCCGTCGAGCCACTCGTCGGGGACCAGCGCCGTGACGGTCCGCAGCAGCTCCGGCGTGATCCGCGCGGCCAGCTCGGCCCCGGCGGCCTCGACCCCGGTGGCGAAGGGGGCCAGGACGTGGTCGCCCGCGTCGAAGGGCCGTTGCGGGTCGGCGGTCTTCCAGTTGTGGTGGAACCACAGGGCCGCGCCGTGGTCGATCAGCCAGATCTCGCCGTGCCAGACGAGCAGGTTGGGGTTGCGCCAGCTCCGGTCGATGTTGTGGACGAGGCCGTCGAACCAGACGACCCGGGAGGCGAACGTCGGGTCGGGCGCCGAGGTGAGCGGCTCGAAGCCGAGCGCGCCGGGCAGGAAGTCGATCGCCAGGTTGTGGCCGGCGCTGGCCTTGAGCAGGTCCTGCACCTCCTCGTCCGGCTCCCGGACGCCGAGCTGCGGGTCGAGATCGATGATCTTGAGGTCGGGGGTGCGCAGGCCGAGCCGCCTGGCCAGCTCCGCGCAGATGATCTCGGCGACGAGGACCCGCCGGCCCTGGCCGGCCTCGCGGAACTTCACCACGTACGTGCCCAGGTCGTCGGCCTCGACGACGCCCGGCAGCGATCCGCCCTCCCGCAGCGGCGTCACGTAGCGCGTGGCCGCGATGGATTCCAGCACGGCACGAGGGTATCGCCCCGGGCGGCCCGCCACGGATGTCCCCGGCGGCGCGGTGGAACGGTCGGCGCCGGTGGGACGGCCTGGGACGGCTCGGGGCGGCCTGGGGCGGCGCGGTCAGATCTTGGCGATGACCTCCTCGGCGAAGCGCTCCATCGTGGCGATCTTGAGTTCCAGGGTCCCGTCGCCGTACCGGGCCTTCTCCTCCGGCGTGGCCAGCCACCACGGCGCGGCCATCGTCCCCGTGACGCCCTTGGCGGCGAAGCGGCGGTAGGTCGCGGCGTCGGGCATGACGGCCAGCGGCGCGATGACCTCGAAGTCGCCGCCGTCGCGGCCGTGCTCGCGCAGCAGCGCCCGCAGGTCGCCCAGCACGGTGTCGAACTGCTCCTCGGTGTAGACGCGGTTGCCGATCCAGCCGTCGCCGAGCCGGGCGGCGCGGCGCAGCGCGGCCTCACTGTCCCCGCCGACGATCACGGGGACGGGCCGCCGCGGCGCGGGTGCGATCGACAGCTCGGGCAGGCCGTCCACCGTCACGGCGCGGCCCGTCCACAGCTCGCGCAGCAGCGGGATCATCGCGTCGAGCCGGCGGCCCCTGGTGTGGAAGTCCTGCCCGGTGGCCAGGAACTCCTCCTTGCACCACCCGACGCCCACCCCGAAGCTCACCCGGTCGCCGGACAGTACCGCCGCCGTCGACACCTGCTTGGCCACGGTGAACAGGTCCCGGGCCGGGGCGATGTAGACGTTCGGCGAGAAGCGCAGCGTGCTCGTCACGGCGGCCATCGCCCCGATCGTCACCCACACGTCCGGCCAGTGCGTGCGCGCGTCCCAGCGCGGCCGGCCCGAGCGGGAGTAGGGGTACGGCGAGGCGAAGTCGGCGTAGAACAGGTGGTCCGACAGCGTCAGCGTGTCGAAGCCGCACCGCTCGGCCGCCCGCGCCAGCTCCAGGAACTGGCCGGTGTCCGCGAACGAGGCCCCCAGCCAGAACCTCACCGGAACTCCGGGATGACCTTGGTGGCGAACAGCTCCAGGTTGCGCTTGACCGTGTCGAGCGGCAGCACCCCCTGCTGGCCCTGCATGTACAGGCCGAACCACTCCAGGTCGGGCATCCGGTCGAGCATCCGCTGGATGCCGCGCTTGACGTCGTCGGGGGTGCCGAACAGCGCCATCTCGACGTCGTTCATCCGCTTGGCGTCGCCCTTCTCCGGCGAGATGGGCTTGTGCTTCTCGTCCTCCTTCTTGCGCAGCACTTCCAGGTAGCCGAACGGGCCGAAGAACGCGGCGAAGTCCTTGGGGATGCTCCGGCCGAAGGTGTTGATCGCCTGCTCGGTCGTGTCGGCGATACCGACGATCTTGAGGATGCCGGTGTGCTCGCCCAGCTTGTAGTCGCGGCCCTGCCGGGCCGACTCCTCCTGGTAGAGCTTGGCCTTGGCGGCGTGGTCGTCGGGGTTGGGGGTGAACATCCACGGCAGGATGTCCTCCTGCGCCGCCCTGATGACCGAACGGTCGGAGATGGTGAACGGCTGCCACAGCTCCGGGTAGGGGTTCTGGTACGGCCGGGGGCAGACCGAGACGGCCTGCACCTTGCCCTCGTCGTCCAGCTCGCCCGGGGCGCCGAAGGTCCGGGTCCACTCCTGGGCGGGCCAGCCCTCGATGCCCTCGAACGGGTACGGCACCTGGTAGTCCAGGACGTCCGACTTGTAGCGGAGCGTCTCCTGGGTCCACGCCATTTTCATGATCTTCAGCACCTCCCCGAAGACGTCGAAGTTACGCGTGTCGGAGGCCGAGCCGTCGGAGCGGGCCGCCGCCGCGTGCCAGCGCTGGCCGAGCACGTTCATCCACCGGTTCTGGTAGCCCCGGGCCACGCCCAGCCGCAGCCGTCCCTTGCAGAACTGGTCGAGCAGCGCCACGTCCTCGGCGGCCCTGATCGGGTCCCAGGCGGGCAGCACCATGCCGAGCGGCGCGAGCAGGATGCGCTCGGTCCTGGCCGCCAGGTCGGTGAGGAACATGAGGGGGTTGACCGAGAACTCCATGCCCTCCGAGTGGAAGTGGTGCTCGGTCATCATCAGCGCGTCGAAGCCGATCTGGTCGGCGTGGACGGCGATCTCCCGCACCTCCTGCAACAGCCGCTGGTACGACTCCGTGTCCCGCCCGATGGGGCGCTTGGCCTTGGCGTTCTCCTCAGCCGCGTATCCGGAGCCTGGAATCTGCGGATTCAGGAAGATGGAAAACTTCACCGGGAGACCTCTTTCCGCGGGGCGCTTCTCTGAGCGGCAAGCTACTCTAGAAATCTTAGCCGAGCAATCGCTTGGTTGACCTAGGGAGGGCGCATGCGGCTCGGGGTCACGATGTTCACCACGGACCGGGCCATGCCGGTCCACGAGCTGGCCAGGGCCGCCGAGGAGCGCGGCTTCGCCTCCCTCTACGTGCCCGAGCACACCCACATCCCCGTCTCCCGCCGCACGCCCCCGCCCAACGGGGAGGAGGAGCTGCCCGAGTCGTACAAGCGCACCCTGGACCCGCTGGTCGCGCTCTCCTACGCCGCCGCCGTCACCGAGCGGCTGCGCGTGGGGACCGGCATCCTGCTCGCCGCCCAGCGCGACCCTGTCGTCACCGCCAAGGCCGTCGCCACCCTCGACCATCTGTCGGGAGGGCGCCTGGTGCTCGGCGTCGGCTTCGGCTGGAACGCCGAGGAGATGGCCGACCACGACGTGCCGTACGGGACGCGGCGCGAGGTGACGCGTGAGCACGTGCTGGCCATGCGGTCGCTGTGGCGTGACGAGGTGGCCTCCTACGAGGGCCGCTTCACCCGGTTCGAGCCGTCCTGGTCGTGGCCCAAGCCGGTCTCCGGGCCGCCCGTCTACATCGGCGGCGCGGCGGGGCCGACGATGTTCGCGCACGTCGCCGAGTACGCCGAGGGCTGGATGCCGATCGGTGGCAAGGGCATCAAGGCCGCCCTCCCGGCGCTGCGCGAGGCGTGCGAGAAGTCCGGCCGCCCGCCGGCCCGGGTGATCCCGTTCGGCACGCTGCCGACGCGCGAGAAGCTCGACTACTACGCGGAGCTCGGGATCGAGGAGACCGTGGCGAGCCTGCCGAGCGGGCCGGCCGATGTGGTGCTGCCCGTGCTGGACGAATATGCCCGGCTCATCGCCGCCTGACAGGCGGGATGACCGCGAGAGTGAGGGTTGTACGGCCCGGCGGTGCCATGGATGTCACCACTTCGGGAAATGTCCGGCGGCTTTCTGACCTTGAGTGTCACGGTCCGGTGGCGAAAGGCGCTGGACCGTTGACTCTCCGCCGCCGGTTGCCTTCAGTGGAAGGTGATGTGGGGTGGCGGCGAGGGGAGGCGCCCCGTGCCAACGGCGCAGCCGCTCAGGACGGGGGACCCGCGGCGGCTCGGCTCGTACGAGCTGACCGGGCGCCTGGGCGAGGGCGGTCAGGGCGTGGTGTTCCTCGGTTCGAGGGGCGAGGAGAGTCACGGCGAGGAGAGCTCCGGCGACGAGAGCTACGGCGAGAAGAGCGACGGCGAGGAGAGGTACGCGGTCAAGCTGCTGCACGGCCCCGTGGGGGACGAGCGGGCGGCGTTCCTGCGGGAGGTGGAGCTGGCCAAGCACGTGGCCAGGTTCTGCACCGCGCAGGTCATCGAGGCCGGCTTCGACGAGGGCCGGCCGTACATCGTGAGCGAGTACGTCGACGGGCCGTCACTGCAACGGCACGTCGTGCTCACCGGGCCGCGCGGCGGCGCCGCGCTGGAACGGCTCGCGGTCAGCACCGCGACGGCGCTCGCGGCGATCCACCGGGCCGGCATCGTCCACCGCGACTTCAAGCCGCAGAACGTGCTGCTCGGCGACGACGGGCCGCGCGTCATCGACTTCGGCCTGGCCAGGGCGCTCGACGCGGCGGCCACGGTCAGCGGCAGGGGCGTCGGCACCCCCGCGTACATGGCGCCCGAGCAGATCACCGCCTCGGCGGTGACCGGGGCGGCCGACGTGTTCTCGTGGGGCGCCACCATGTGCTTCGCGGCCAACGCGGTCGCGCCGTTCGGCCAGGACTCGGTGGCGCCGGTCCTGCACCGCATCCTCACCGCGCCGCCGGAGCTGGGCCGGCTGGACGGGCGGCTGCGGGAGATCGTGGCCGCGTGCCTGGACAAGGACGCGCGCAACCGGCCGAGCAGCAGGGAGCTGCTGCTGGAGCTGCTGGGCGATGCGGACGGCGTCCCCGCCGAGGTGCTGCGCTCGCCACCGCCGCACATCCTGCGCGCCCCGTCCTCGTGGCCGTCCGACCCGGCCGGCCCGCGGCCCGCCTCGGGAACGGATTCCGGGCCCGCGTCCGAGCCCGCATCGGGGCCCGTGACCGGGGCCGTGCCCGCGTACGCGCTGGCGGGTTCCGCTCCGGTCGCCCGGCCCGAGGCGACCGGCACGCCGCACGGCTACCACCTGCCGGAGGGCGCGTCCTTCCACGCCGGACGTCCACCCGGAGCGGGCGCGCAGAGCTCCGGCGGGGCGTATCCCGCGCCCGGGACGTATCACTCCGCTCTCGGCACCGGCCCGGCCGCCCGCGACAGCGAGCAGACGCGGCGCGTCGGGCAGGCGTTCAACCGGGCCGGGCTGGCGGTCTCCGCCGCCCTGCTGGTGAGCGCCGCCGTGCTCGTCACGGTCGTGGTGCCGGCGTTCCGGCACGCCGGCTTCGGGCCCGCCGCGGCCGGCCCCACGGTCATCACGACCGCCCCCGCCGGCACGATGCCCGACACGGGGCACGCGACCCCGCACAAGGAGCGGCACAGCACGGGCGCGCACGCGCAGCCCGCCACCGATCCGGCCACTGATCCGGCGTCCGTGCCCGCCGCCGAGCCCCCGGTCCCGGTGGCCGGCGGCGTGCACGTGCCGGCGCTCGGCGGCCTCGACCGGGGCTTGGCGGTCAAGGCGCTCGAACGCGCGGGCCTGGTGGCCGGAACGGTCACGCAGGTGGACTCCCCGCGCAAGGTCGGCCAGGTGCTCGGCTCCCAGCCGCAGGCCGGCGTGGCGGTGCCCAAGGGGACGGCGGGCGCGCTGCGCGTCTCGGCCGGCCTGGGGGTGCCCGCCGGCACCGGCATGCGACGCGGACCCGCCGAGACGGCTCTGACCAGCGCGGGCCTGACCCTGGGCGCGGTGAGCACATCCTGCTCGGCCCGGCCGGACGGCCAGGTCCTCTCGTCCGCCCCGGAGGCGGGCACCCGGATCACGGGCGGCGGCAAGGTGACGCTCGTGGTGTCCAAGCACGGGACGAAGGTTCCGGGCGTGCTCGGCCGTACGGGGGAGGCGGCGAGCGGGACGCTGCGCGGGGCCGGTTTCGGGGTGACGCAGGACACCCGGCTGGTGACGGACGAGTCGCGCGCGGGCACGGTCCTGGCGCAGAGCGTCGCGCCGGGCGCCTGCGCGAAGCCCGGCAGCGGGGTGGTCCTCACCGTCGGCGTCCTGGCCCAGAGCGACCCCGACCCCACGGAGCCCTCCGAACCCCCGGCCACGGTGCCTCCCACCCCGACCGCCACCGCCTCCGACAGACCAGCCTGACAGGGCCGCGAGCATGAAGAGGCTCGGGCCTCACGCACCCCCGGCCGCCATCCGACTTCCGCACCATTGCCTTATGCGCTTCCATTCGAGCCACGCTGTAGTGCGATCGGAACACGACTTGACCGACCCGCAGAGGGGGTGGACACGGCGGACTTCAACCGGGTCGTCCTCGGGCCGACAAGCCAAGAAGCGAGCACTCCTCCATGTCAACTCACGGATGTACTGCCGGGTCTGATCACGAGGCGTATCCTTGCGGCCACCGCTAGCATGGACGGGTGGGAAGGCTCTGATGCTTACAAGGCTGGAAGTGCACGGATTCAAGAACCTCTTGGGTTTCGAGGCCGATCTTGGTCCCTTTACGTGTATCGCAGGCGTCAACGGGACCGGGAAATCGAATGTCTTCGACGTGATCCAGTTCCTTAGCCTGCTGGCTGATAAATCCCTGATCGAGGCGGCCCAAGAAGTCCGTGGTGTGCATGGTGAGCGATTGGGTGATCCCCGAGATCTGTTCTGGAACGGTTACTCCGGAGCCGATCACACGATGAGGTTCGCCGTAGAAATGATTGTTCCGGGTGAGGTTGAGGACGATTTTGGGCGTCCGGCCAAGCCGGCGATCACCTTTCTGCGCTACGAACTGGAGCTCGCATATATTCCACCGACCGGTATCGAGAAGATCGGGCGGCTTGGTTTGCTCGCGGAAAGGCTCCGGCATATCAAGCTTGGCGACGCACCCGAAAGGCTTCGCTTCAGACACAATGCTGGTCATTTTCGAAAGGCGGTACTGCATGGGCGTCGTGCTGGTACAGCCTTCATCTCGACAACTCAAGACGCCGACGGCCAGCCGATCATCAGTATTCACCAAGACGGGGGGAGCAGAGGGCAGCCAAAACCAGCGGCTGCGTCCCGGGCTCCTGCCACAGTCGTAAGTACGGTCACGAGCAGCGACGATCCAACAGTTCTCGCTGCGCGGCGAGAGATGCAGTCATGGCGTCGCCTGGCTCTGGAACCCTCCGCTCTGCGAACGGCGGATCGTTATGTCGATCCTCGACAGATGGATCCGACCGGACGCCATCTGGCGGCAACTCTCTTCCGCATAGCTTACGAGGACGGCGATCCGGAGCGTATATACGCGCGAGTGGCCGGCCGGCTTGCCGACCTGTCTGGCGTTGACGTGAGGGACCTGCAGGTCGAACAGGACGATGTGCGCGAGCTTTTCACCGTACAACTTGTCGAATCTGGAGGTCTTGCGCTTCCCGCCAGGAGTCTGTCGGAGGGGACGCTTCGCTTTCTTGCGCTATGTGTTCTTCTCGAAGACCCCTCCGTTGAGGGTCTCCTCTGCATGGAGGAGCCCGAGAACGGCATACATCCCGCAAACCTGGACGCGATGGTTCGGTTGGTCGAAGACCTGGCTGTCGACGCGCAAGAGGCGCCAGGACCTGACAATCCGTTCCGTCAAGTCATTGTCAACACGCATTCGCCCGCGGTCGTCCAACTCGTGGATCCGCAGGATCTGCTCTTCGCGGAGTCCGACATCAGGCAGGCGCCTGATGGGACAATGACTCACGCCCTGCAACTGCGCCCGCTCGCGGGCAGTTGGCGCGATAGTAAGGAGTCCAAGGTCAGAGCTGTCACGAAGGCCGACATCCTGCCCTACTTGACAACGCCGCCCGGGGCTCAACTCTCGTTGGAGATCGCGTGAACCTGCGCGTCCTGTTCCTTGGTGAAGGAACCAGCGACAGTGGCATTGCGACCCATGTTCGACGCATAGCCATCGAAAATGGTTTCAGAGTGGCGATCACGGATCCACTGATGGAAAGACTTCCGCCCTCTCGTCAGAAGACGTTAGCGTCCAAGCTGGAGATGATCAAAGAGATCGGCGGTCCGTACGAACTGGTGATAGTGCATCGTGACGCGGACAGAGATGGGCGGGAGGCCCGGCTGCGGGAGATTCGGCTGGCCGTGGAAGGCGTCATGCCTGGAGTGTCTTACGCCGGCGCCATCCCTATTCGGATGACCGAGGCTTGGCTCATGTTGGACGAGCGTGACATCCGGCAGGTCGCAGGCAATCCAAACGGTCGCATGAACCTCAACCTGCCGAAGCCGAGCTCTGTTGAGTCAATTCCTGATCCGAAGGCCATGCTCGCCGAGAAGCTGGCCCTTGCGTCCGGTCTGTCCGGTAGGAGGCTGGACAGATTCAAGCAACGTTTTTCCGAGCACAGGCGTCAGTTACTGGACCGCATTGACCCCGAGGGTCTCATATGCAATGTTCCGTCATGGAATGATTTCAATGCAGACATCATCGCCGGCCTGCGAAGGGCCGTTTCTCGCATGGGGGAGAATCGGTGAGATGACGGCGGGTCCTTCGGTCCGGGGCCGAGGATAGGGACCGCTATACCAAGGTCGTGATCAGCAATCGGGTCCGACGTCGTTCCCAGGTTCGCTTCTGGGCCTGGTCTCATGCCGATGTCCGCTTCGCGGCGTTGTCAGGTTCCGAAGGTCCTGGCCGCGTGAGTGGCCGGCCGGAAATTCACTGTCCTCGGCGTGCGGGCCGCCGATATCTTCCGATCATGGACGAGCCGGCTCTGCTCAAGCACTCCGACGGCCCGGTGACCCGCGACCGGATCGCCCGCGACCTCACCGCTCTCGGCCTCGCCGAGGGGGACGTCGTCATGTTCCACACCCGTATGTCCGCCCTCGGGTACGTGGCCGGCGGCCCGCAGACGATCATCGACGCCCTTCTCGACGTCGTGGGGCAGCGCGGAACCCTCATGGTCACCTGCGGCTGGAACGACGCCCCGCCGTACGACTTCACCGACTGGCCCCGGGCATGGCAGGACGCCCTGCGCGCGGGTCATCCCCCGTACGACCCCGACCTGAGCGAGGCCGACCACGACAACGGACGCCTGCCGGAGGCCGCGTGCTGCTGCTGGGCGCTCCCCTGGACACCCTCACGCTGCTGCATCACGCCGAGGCGCTCGCGGACGCGCCGGGCAAGCGGTTCGTGGAGTACGAGCAGCCGATCCTCGTGGACGGCGAGCGGGTCTGGCGTCGCTTCCGCGACATCGACTCGGAGGACGGGGCCTTCGACTACTCCCGCGTGGTGCCCGAGGACCAGTGGCCGTTCGCCGTCATCGCGGCGGAGATGATCGCCGCGGGGATGGTGCGGCGCGGCATGGTGGGCGCGGCGGAGAGTCACTTGTTCGAGGCCGGGGACGTGGTGCGCTTCGGCGTGGCCTGGATGGAGGAGAAGCTGGGGAAGGGCCGACGAGGGAGCGGGCCGGCCACGTGACGTCAGGTGGGGTGACGTCCTCGGCGGTGGAGCCGTGCCGCGGGGGCGCCCTGGGGGACGCCACGTCCCGTCACGGTCGCGGCCGGCTCCTCCTCGACCGGATCCGCGTGACGACAGCGCCGAACAGGGCGAGGCCGGTGACGACGACGCGGGGCGCGCCCGGCGCGCCGGCGTCCCCGCCGCGCCTGCCGAACACACCGAACAGGCCCAGCCCCTTGACCTCCACGTGGATGTCGTCAGGGACGAGGATCTTGGTGCCGCCCCAGAGGGCGAAGGCCCGAATCCGGGTCTCCTGACGGGTGAAGCGCGCCTCGCGCAGGTCGATCCGGCCGCCCCCGAACAGCGACAGGGACGTGAACACCGGCGGCACGACCCATGCGCCCTTGCGGGCGAACCCGCCGAACATGGCCATCGCGAAGCCGGAGGCAGGCTCCCGGCCGGTCACGAGGTCGCCCTGACCGCTGGATTCGGGGAGGTCGGAGCCGACGAGGCGCAGGTCGGCGCGGGTCTTCGCCCGGTAGACGTCGGTGAGCCGCTGGTCCAGCTCGGCCAGGTCGATGCGCCCCTCGGCGACGGCCGCCCGCACCCGCTCGGCCGTACGCTCGCGCTCGTCGTCGGAAGCCCGTACCCGATCGTCGCCCGCATGGTCGATGTGCTCCATGTGCCCCCAGCCCCGTCATGTCGTGGACGCGCGCGACACGATGCCCGTGTTGCCCACATGGACAGTAGTGGATGCCGGATGGACGGGTTCATCCGGCGGGTTCCGAGCCGACCGTACCGTCGGACGGTGCTCCGTCAGATCGCGTGGGCGGCGCGGAGGAGCTCGGCGCGGACCTGGTCCTCCGGCAGGTCCGTCGTGTGCACCACGCCCCACTGCAGCGCTCCCAGCACGGCCCAGCCGCGCAGCCGGGACCCGGCATCCGGCTCCGGCCCCACCAGCCGGGCGAACAGCTCGTCCCGGAACGTCCTGATGGCCTCGCCCGGCGACCCCGGCGGGGCGTCGTCGGCGCCGCCGACGTCCTCCATGATCAGGCGCAGCACCGCCCGGTGCCGCACGACGAAGCCGACGAGCGCCTCCAGGAACGCCTCCCGGCCGGAGAACTCGGCGCCCAGCAGCGTGAGCATGTCGTCGGCGCAGGGCGCGAGCAGTTCGGCGGCCAGCCGGTCCTTGGGGTGGAAGTGGTAGGCGACCGCGGTCTTGGTCAGCCCGACGGCCGCCGCGATGTCGGCGAGCGAGGTCCCCGCGTAGCCGCGCTCGGCGAACAGCGTGCGGGCGGCGGCGAGGATCCTGCTGCGGGTGTCGTCGGCTGTGGTCATCGTCTCATTTCCGTACTCGCCTCAGCCTTCGGGTATATCCCGATCTATCGTAGATCCTGTACGACCGTACAGGACGGCCGTCGAGGAGGGGGCCTGCGATGACGCGGTTCTTGGGGCGGCTGGGCGGCTGGTGCGCCCGGCACGGGATGGTGGTACTGGCGTTATGGGTGGTCGCGGCGGCCGGCCTGCTGGGCGGCAGCCTCGTGCTCGGCAGTCCGGTCAGCAACGACGTGACGATCCCCGGCACGGACGCGCAGCGCGCGCACGACCTCTTGCGCACCGGCTTCGGCCCCGGCTACGACACGGGCGGCACGGTGCAGCTCGTCGTCTACTCGGCCAAAGGGCAGCTCATCGACAAGCCCCGCAAGGAGGCCGTCGAGCGGGCGATCGCCGCCATCCGCGCGGTCCCGCACGTCAAGCAGGTCGACACGCCCTACCGCCGCGGCGGCATCGCCTCCAACCTGCAGATCGGCCTCATCACCGTCCGCCTGGAGGGGCACGACACCACCAAGCCCGCCGAGGCGGCCCAGGTCGTGTCGCGGGCGGCCGAGCCCGCCAGGGCCGCCGGGCTGGAGGTCGTCCCCGCCGACAGCTCAACCCCCGCCGACAAGGAGATCAAGACCGGGCCGAGCGAGATCATCGGCGTGGCGTGCGCGCTGCTGGTGCTCGTCCTCGCGTTCGGCACGCTGACGGCGGCGCTGGTGCCGATCTTCACCGCGCTGGTCAGCGTGGCCGCCGGGCTGGGCATCATCGGCCTGCTCGGTCACGTCGTGGACGTGCCGAAGCAGGCGGGCATCATGGCCACGATGATCGGGCTCGGCGTGGGCATCGACTACGCGCTGTTCCTGTTGTCGCGGCACCGCAGGCTGCTGGCCGACGGCGTGCCCGTCCAGGAGTCGGTCCGGCGCACGGTCGCGAGCTCGGGCGGCGCCGTGGTGTTCGCGGGCGGCACAGTCATCGTCGCGCTGAGCGCGCTGGTCCTCGGCGGGTTCCCGCTGCTGCGCACGCTCGGCTGGATCACCGGAATCTCGGTCGTCACGGCCGTGCTCACCTCCGTCACGCTCGTCCCCGCCCTGCTCGGGCTGCTCGGTCACCGCGTCAACGCGCTCAAGCTGCCCTTCCTCGGCCGCCGCCGCGGCGAGTCGTCCGGCTGGGCCGGGCTCGGGGCGTGGGTGGCCCGCCGCCCGTGGCGGGTGCTGATCGGCAGCGTCGTCGTGCTGGCCGCCCTCACCGCCCCCGCCCTGGCGCTCAAGCTGGGGCCGCTCGACGAGGGGTACGGAGTGCAGGGCTCCGAGTCGCGGCGCGCGTACGAGCTCATGGCCTCGGGCTTCGGCCCGGGTGTCAACGGGCCGCTGCTCGTCGTCGCCCGGCTCGACGAGAAGGTGGCCGACGCCAAGGCGCCCGTGGTCGAGCGGCTCACCGACGCGATCGAGGACGTGGACGGCGTCGCGCACGTCGCCCCCGCCAAGGTGGGGACGTCCGGCCGGTCGGTGATGATCCAGGCGATCCCCGACTACGCGCCCAGCGACTCCCGCTCCGCCGACGTCGTCCATGACGTCCGCGCCCTGACCGTGCCCGGCGCGCACCTGCACGTCGGCGGCAAGGTCGCCGCGCTGACCGACGCCGGTGACCGCATGGCCGAGCGGACGCCGCTGGTCATCGGCGTGGTCGTGCTCCTCAGCGCCCTCCTCCTGCTGCTCGCCTTCCGCGCCCCCGTGGTCGCGCTGAAGGCCGCGGTGATGAACCTCATCTCGCTCGGCGCCGCGTTCGGCGCGCTCGCGATGGTCTTCTCCGTCGGGCTGGGGAGCCGGCTCGTCGGCATGGACCCGCCGCTGGAGGCTTCGTCGCTGCAGACGTTCTTCTTCACGGTGCCGATCGAGAGCTACGTGCCGCTCATGCTGTTCGCGGTGCTGTTCGGGCTGTCGATGGACTACGAGGTGTTCCTGCTGACGGCCGTACGGCAGGCGTACCTGCGGCACCGCGACAACTCCCGCGCGGTCGCCGAGGGACTCGGCTCCACCGGCCGGGTGATCACCTCGGCGGCGCTCATCATGGTGTCCGTCTTCGTGGCGTTCATCGCGTACCCGGACCCGATGGTGAAGACGTTCGGCGTGGGACTGGCGGCGGCCGTCGCCGTGGACGCCACGATCATCCGGGGCTTCCTGGTGCCCGCCACGATGGTGCTGCTGGGTCGGGCGAACTGGTGGTGCCCGCGCTGGCTGGACCGGCTCCTGCCGAACCTGTCGGTCGAGGGGCACGAGGAGGACGACCACGACGTCCGTCCCGGCGGCGACGCCGGTCAGGGGGAGCGCGACGACCTGCCCGAGCCCGTGGGCGTCCGCAGCTGAGCCAGGCTTCCGCCTCCGCGCGGGAAGGACCCCGCTCCGCCCAGGCGGTGCGGGGCCCTTCGTCCCACCGGGGAAGGTGTCAGAGGTTGCCGGTTACGGCTTCTTCGGCGGCGTGCAGCTGTGGAAGCCGCTGATGTAACCGTTGCGGTAGCCCATGCTGAACGGGTCCGACCCGGTGAAGTTCAGGTCGAACGGCTGGCCGCCCTTGCAGTCGAACCGGCCGTCGGAGAAGCCCTTGCTGTAGCCCTTGTTGTAGCGCTTCTTGCCGGGCGGCGCGACGGCGACGGTGTTCACGGTGATGCCCGCCTGGACGACCGCGGCCTTGGCGGTGCCCGCGGAGGCGGTCGCGGGAGAGGCCGCGGCCGGCCCGAACGCGAGCGCGCCGAGGAGTGCCGGCGCGGCCAGCATCATCACTCGCCTGGTACGCATTCCTGTCTCCTTGATCCCGCCGGTCCGCGGTGACAACCACCTGCGGGTGCTCCGGCGCTCACCAGCCAGCATGGCCAGCACCCAGTGACCGCCCCGTGATGCCGGCGTGACGGCGGCATCACCGGCGCCCCGGCCCACCCTCGTCCGCCGGGCGCAGACCGGCCACCAGGTCGCGCAGCCGCGGCGTCGGCGACAGGTCCAGCTCGCCGCGGAGCGCCCGCTCGTACAGCTGGTACTGGCGCAGCGCCTCGGCCTGGTTGCCCTCGGCCAGGTGGGCCTCGACCAGGGCGGCGCAGGCGCTCTCCCGCAGCGGCTCGGCGTGCAGGGCCACGCTGGCCGCGGACACCGCGTCGGCGAACCTCCCGGCCCGGACGAACCGGGACGACAGCGCCTCCAGCGCGTGGAGCCGCTGCTGGTGCCACTGCTCGGCCTCCCGCAGGACCCAGTCGTCGTACCAGCCGGGCAGCAGGCCGTGGGACAGCACCTCGATGGCGTGGCGGTCGAGGTCCTCGCCGCCGGCCGGCACGTCCGGGCCGAGGATCCGCTCGGCCAGGGCCCTGGCCTCGTGAAGGTCGACCCGTGTGTCCGGCGCCAGGCCGACCTCGGTGGAGCCGACGTGCAACATCCGGCGGCCGGCGCCGTCCAGGCGGGCCAGCGCGGAGCGCAGGCTCGCGTACGCGCGGTGCTCCGGCGCGTCGGGCCACAGGGTGGCGGCCGTCAGGCTGCGCGAGACCACCCGGCAGCCCAGGGCGAGGAAGGCGAGCAGGCGTTCGGACCCGCTGGAGACGCTGATCTGGTCGTCGCCCGCGAGCAGCCGGAAGCCGCCGAGGAGTGTGAGACGGAGACTGCTGCCCATGGCCTTCGGTCCCTTCACTGTCCCGGATCGGAACCCCTGGTCAACGCTCAGTGTCTAGGTGAATGCCACGTTCGTCGGGTATGTACCCATTTGAGGTGATTTTTCAGCTCACAACGGTGGCGCCGCCGGACCGCCGCCACCCCGTGATGCCCCCCTCCAGCGACAGCGCCCGGAAGCCGTGCGCCCGCAGCAGCCGCACCGCCTCCGGCGACACGACACAGTACGGGCCGCCGCAGTAGGCGACGATCTCCGCGTCCCGCGACAGCTCCTCAAGCCGCTCGCGCAGCTCGGCCAGCGGCACCGACACCGCGCCCGGCAGGTGGGCCGTGGCGTAGGACGCCGCCGAGCGCACGTCCACGACGATCGTTCCCGGGTCCGCCAGCCGGGCGGCCAGCTCGGCGGCCGTCACACCCTCGGGCGAGCCCAGGTGGCGGGCCACCGCCTCGCGCAGATCGGCCAGCCGTCCGTGCGCGAACGCCTGCATCTCCCCGAGGAAGCGCGACACCCCCTCGTCGGCCAGCCGGTAGAAGACCTTCGTGCCCTCCTTCCGGCTGGTGACCAGGTGGGCGGCGCGGAGCTGCTGGAGCTGCGCCGAGGTGTTCTTCAGCGCGATGCCCGCCTCCTCGGCGAGCTCCTCCACCGTGCGCTCCTGCTGGTCGAGCACGTCGAGCAGCCGCAGCCGCACCGGGCTGGACAGCACCTTGCCGATGCGGGCGAGCTGCTCGTAGATCGGCTCTTCCGGGAAACCGGCCATCACACCATGAACTGGTCGTGGCGGAGGAACAGCTCGGTCCACTCCTCCTCGGTGGGCTGCCGGCCGGTCGTGGCGATCTCGGCCAGCTCCTCGAAGTACCCCTCCCTGGGGGCGCCGGGGGTGAACAGGATGAGCATGGTCGCCGGGGCGCCCGACTCGTTGCGGAAGCCGTGGATGCCGCCCTCCGGGACGAACAGGAAGTCGCCCGGGTTGCCGTCGATCCACCGGTCGCCGTTGAACAGGCGCACCGTGCCGTCCAGGACGTAGAAGGACTCGGTCATGGTCCGGTGGAAGTGCGCGCCGGCGCCGCCGGGACGCGGCCCCATCTCCCACCGGTACAGCCCGAACGCGCCGCCCGTGGTGGCGCCCGTCCCCAGGTGGTGCACGTGCGTGCGCCGCTGCGCGGGGTCGTCCGTCTCGGGGCCCATCACGAGGTCGGCGGGCGCGCCGGCCGGCCGGAACCGGCTGCTGACCTCGCCCTTCTCGCCGAGGTAACGCGGCTGGGGGTACGACATGAGCATCTCCTCAAGGTCTGCTTTTCTAAGGATCGTTAGAATAGCAGAGGAGATCGCCAATCAGAAGACGATGACCGTACGGGCCACGGTGCCCTGGCGGACGTGCGCGACCGCCTCGTTGACCTGCTCCAACGGCAGCCGCTCCGTGATGAGGCCGTTGAGGTCCAGGCGGCCCCGGAGGTACTGGGCCGCCAGCATGGGCAGGTCGCGGTGCGGCGCGGCGTCCCCGCCCTGGGTGCCCATGAGGCGGCGCGAGGAGAACAGCAGCGAGGTGTCCACCTCCATCGGCCGGCCCGCCGGAGGGCTGCCGACCATGACCGTGGCGCCGCCCGGCGCCGTGGCGGCGAACGCGCGGGCGAGCACGCCGGGCACGCCCGTCACGTCGAAGGCGTAGTCCACGCCGCCCCGCACCACCTCGCCGACCTGGGCGGGCAGGTCCTCCGGCGTGAGCGTGTGGGTGGCGCCGAAACGCTCGGCGAGCTTGAGCTTCCCCTCCGCCACGTCGGCCGCGATGATCGTGGTCGCGCCGGCGAGGACCGCGCCCTGGATGACGTTCAGGCCGACGCCGCCGCAGCCCACCACGAGGACGCTGGAGCCCGGGGCGACCCGCGCCACGTTCAGCACGGCGCCGACGCCCGTGACGACGCCGCAGGCCAGCAGGGACATGGCGTCGAACGGCGCGTCCGGGGCGATCCGCACGCACATGGGCTCGTTGACCACCGTGTACTCGGCGAACGAGCCGATGCCGATGAAGCGGCGGGTCTCCGCGCCGTCCAGCGTGACGCGCGGCTCGCCGCCCATGATGGCCCGCGTCCTGGCCGGGCCCGAGCACAGGTGGAAGCGGCCGGCGCCGCAGTGGCGGCACTTGCCGCACGGGCCGCTCATCGAGACGATGACGTGGTCGCCCGGCTGGACGCCGGTCACGCCGGCCCCGACGCTCTCGACGACGCCCGCGCTCTCGTGCCCGAGGATGTACGGCAGCCGTGCGACGACCGGGCTCTTGCCGTCGATCGCCTTGAGGTCGGAGCCGCACACCCCTGACGCCTTGATCTGGACCCGGACCTCGCCGGGTCCCGGATCGGCGATCTCCACCTCGCGGATCTCCATCGGCTCGTGGAAGGCGGTCAGCACGGCGGCGCGCATGAGCATGCGCTCACGCTAGCCCGGCGCATCCATTGTGAGCAAGCGATTGCTCGGCAAATCCCTGGGCCGTTGACACCTTTTCCGGGCAAATTTACGCTGACCAAAACCAAGCGAGCGCTAGGCCAAGACGGGGGCCGCGGCGCACGCCGTACCCAAGAGGTGAGGCGATGGCGCGACGACATCACGAGGTGCGGCGGGGCGCGGCGGGCCTGGCGGTCGCGCTGGCCGTGACGCTGCCGCTGGCCGGCTGCGCCGCCGAGCGGAAGACGCCCGGAGCCGGCGGCGGCGCGGCCCCCGGCGTAACCGCCACCACCGTCAAGGTCGGCGGCGTGCTGACCAAGACCAGTGCCAGCGGCTACTCCACCAAGGACGCCGAGATCGGCGCCAGGGCCAGGTTCGCGCGGGCCAACGCCGAGGGCGGCGTCCACGGGCGGAAGATCGAGTTCGTCGGCGCCGAGGACGACGGCCAGGACGCCGCGAAAGGCGACGCGGCGGCCAGGAAGCTCGTGCAGCGCGACGAGGTGTTCGCCCTGGTGCCCGTGCACGCGCCCAACTTCGGCGGCGCGGCGTTCCTGGAGCAGCAGGGCGTGCCGTGGTTCGGCTGGGCGACCGGCCCGCAGTGGTGCGGCACCACCACCGGCTTCGGCTACAACGGCTGCCTCGCGCCCAAGAAGGGGGCCGGCTCGCAGACCTGGTGGGGCCGGCAGCTGGCCGACCTGCTCGGCGGCGCCCAGGGCAGGAGCGTCTACGTCCAGACCACCGACTCCAGCGGCAGCAAGTACGGCGGGACGACGATCTCCCAGTCGTTCACCGCGGCCGGGTTCGAGCTCGCCGGCCTGAACTCCGGCCTGCCCGCCGCCGCGCCGCCCCCCGACTGGCTCCCGTACGTCAACAAGATCATGACCTCGGACGGCGGCAAGGCGCCCGACGTCGTGGTGTCGGTCATCGCCGGCACGAAGTTCAACGTCGGCCTCTACTCCGCGCTCAAACGGGCCGGCTACCGGGGCGTGATCACCGACGCCACCAGCTACGACGCCGCCGTGCTCAAGGACCCGGCCGGCGCGCAGGCCCTGGAGGGCGTCGTCGCGGCGCCGATGTTCGAGCCGTTCGAGTCGACCGCCCCCGAGATCGCCACGTTGAGGGCCGACGTCGAGAAGGTCGCGCCCGGCGCCACGCTCACCCAGCACCTGGCGATCGGCTACTGGGCGGCCGACATCTTCCTCGACATGCTCGCCAAGACCGGCAAGGACCTCACCCGCCAGAAGTTCCTGGCCACCGCCAACGGCGACTACACCTACGAGAACGCCGGCTTCGGCCGCGTCCGCTTCCCCGCGGACCACACCGAGCCCAACGGCTGCGGGGCCCTGGTCAGGCTGGAGGGCGGCGCCTTCAAGGTCGCCAAGAGCCTGAAGTGCTTCGACAACGTGCCGCTGAAATGATCGCCGGCTACATCCTCAGCGGGCTCGTCACCGGCGCCGTCTTCGCCGTCATGGGGGCGGGGCTCACCCTGTCGTACGCGGCCACCGGCGTGTTCAACTTCGCCCACGGCGCCGTCGGCTTCGTGACCGCCCTGCTGTTCTACCAGTGCGACCGCGCCGGGCTGCCCGCGTGGCTGTCGGCGCTGCTGGCCGTCGGCGCCTTCGCGCCCGCGCTCGGCTACGCGCTGCACCGGGCCATGTTCCGCGGGCTGGCCCGCGCCGGGGAGACCGCGCAGATCGTCGGCACCATCGGGCTGACGATCGCGCTGCCCGCCCTCGGGCTGCTCGCCGTGGACCTGCTCGGGCTGCCGCCGGCCGACGCCACCGCGCTGCCGCGCGGCGTCGGCCCGCACCCGGCCGTCACCCTCGACGTGCTCGGCGTCCGCCTCGACACCGACCAGCTCATCACCTTCGCGCTCTCGGCCGTCACCGCCGCGGGCCTGTGGGCGTTCCTGCGCCACACTCCGTACGGTCTGCGCATGCGCGCCTCCGTGGACCGGCGGCGGCTCGCCACGCTGCGCGGCGTGGACGTGGACGCCACCTCCGCCCTGGCGTGGATGCTCGGCTCCGGCCTCGCGGGGCTCGCCGGGGTGCTGGCCGTGCCGGTCATCGGCCTCGACGCCACCGCGTACACGGTCCTGCTGTTCGCCTCGGCGACGGCGGCGGTGTTCGGGCGGCTGCGGTCGGTGCCGTGGACGTTCGCCGCCGGGCTCGGGCTGGGCGTCGTGCAGAACCTGGTCGCCGGGTACACCGACTTCCTGGAGGAGATCACCGGGCTGCGGACCGCGGTGCCCGTCATCCTGCTGTTCGCCGGGCTCGTGCTGCTGAACCGCTCGCGGGAGCGGGTGGCGGGCAGCTCGGCCGAGGACACGCCGCCGCCGGACCATCTGACCGGGGTGCCGCCGTGGCGGCGGCGCCTGCCGTGGGCGCTGGCGCTCGTGGCGCTGCTGGCCTTCACCGTGGCCGGGCCCGAGTACTACGTGGGCGTCGCGGCCAACGGGCTGGTGCTGGCGCTGATCTTCTGCTCGTTCGTGGTGGTCACCGGGATCGGCGGCATGGTCAACCTGGCCCAGGCGTCCTTCGCCGCGATGGCCGCCCTGACCTGCGGCTGGGCGTACGCGTCGGGGCTGCCGTTCTTCGTGGCGATCGTGCTGGGGGTGCTGGCCGCCTGCGCGGCCGGCCTGCTGGTGGCCCTGCCCGCGCTGCGGCTCGGCGGCCGGGTGCTGACGCTGGCCACGCTGGCCCTGGCGCTGCTCGCCGACCAGGTGCTGTTCCAGGTGGACGCGTTCAGCAACGGCACGATCGGCTGGCCGCTGCCCGCGCTCGGGCTCGGGTTCGCCGACACCTCGGACCCGCGGGTGCGGGTGGCGCTGCTGCTCGCGCTCGTCGGGCTCGCCGGGCTGCTGGTGCGCAACCTCGAACGGTCGGCCTCAGGGCGGGCCGTCCTCGCGGTCCGCTCCGCCCCGGCGGCGGCCGTCACCTCGGGCCTGTCCGCGCCCCGCGCCAAGATCACGCTGTTCGTGCTGGCGTCGGGCGTCGCGGGGCTGGGCGGCGTGCTGTTCGCCGTGTCCAAGGAGTCGATCACGGCGACCGACCTGCCGGCCTTCTCCGGGTTCGTGTGGCTGGCCGTGGTGGTGCTCCAGGGGGTGCGGCGCGTGGGCGGGGCCGTGCTCGGCGGGCTGGTCGCCGCCGCCGTGCCCGAGCTGCTCGCCGGCTGGGGCGTGTCGGCGCACGTGGGAGCCGTCCTGTTCGGCGCGGGCGGCGTGATCCTGGCCCAGCACCCGGACGGGGTGCTGGCGCAGCTCGCCGAGTCCCGGTCCCGCCGCACGCGCAGCCGGGACCCGCAGAGCCGTGACCCGGAGAGCCGGGACCCGGTCCGGCGTGAGCCCGTCGTGGGGGCGGTCCGCGAGCCCGCCGATCAGGTCGCGGACGGCGCGCCGGCGTTGTTCCGGCTGGAGGGCGTGGTGGCCGGATACGCGGACTGCACGGTGCTGCGCGGCGTCGAGCTGTCCGTACGGCCCGGCGAGGTCGTCGCGCTGCTCGGCGCGAACGGCGCCGGCAAGTCCACCGCCTGCGCCGTGGCCGCCGGGGACCTGCCCGTGGCCGCCGGCCGGGTGCTGCTCGACGGCATGGACGTCACGCTCTGGCCCGCCCACCGCAGGGCCCGCGCCGGGGTGCTGCTGGCGCCCGAGGGCCGGGGCGTCTTCCCCGGCCTCACCGTGGAGGAGAACCTGCGTACCTGGCTCGACGACCCCGCGCCCGCCTACGAGCGGATGCCGCAGCTCGCCGCCCGCCGTACCGTCCTGGCGGGGGCGCTGTCCGGCGGCGAGCAGCAGCTCCTCACCCTGGCGCCGGCCCTCGTCAGGCCGCCGCGCGTGCTCGTCGCCGACGAGCCGTCGCTGGGGCTCGCGCCGCTCGTCGTCCGGCAGGTGTTCGAGGTGTTCGCCGAGTTGCGGGAGCGCGGGGTGGCGCTGCTGCTGGTGGAGGAGAAGGCGACCGAGGCGCTGGCCGTGGCCGACCGGGTGGCGTTCATGCGGCTCGGCCGGATCACCTGGACGGGGCCGCGCTCCGAGGTGGACGCCGACCGCCTGACCGCCGCCTACCTGGGGGTGTCCTGATGCTCCGGGTGACGGACGTGTCCGTGTCCTTCGGCGGGGTCAGGGCGCTGGACGGGGTCTCGTTCGAGGTGCCGGAGGGGCAGGTGTGCGGGGTCATCGGGCCGAACGGCGCGGGCAAGACGACGCTGTTCGACGTGGTGTCGGGGCTGCGCCGGCCGAGCGCGGGCCGGGTGAGCGTGGCGGGGGAGGACCTGACCCGGGTGTCCGCGGTCCGGCGGGCCCGGCGCGGGCTGCGGCGCACATTCCAGCGCACCCAGGTGTTCGGGCGGCTCACCGTGGCCGGCAACGTGCTGGCGGCGCTCGACTGGCACGGCGGGGGCGGCGGCCTGGCCGCCGACCTGGTCGGCCGGCCCGCGCGCGGGCGGCTGGAGCGCGAGCGCGGGCGGCGCGTGGACGAGGTGCTGGAGCTGTGCGGCCTCACGGCGCTGCGCGACGCGTACGCGGCGGCGCTGCCGGTGGGGCAGCGGCGGCTGGTGGAGCTGGCCCGCGCCCTGGCCGACCGCCCGAGGCTGATGCTGCTCGACGAGCCCACCTCCGGCCTCGACGCGGAGCAGACGGCCCGGCTGCGCGCGGTCGTCGGGTCGCTGGACACGACGGTGCTGCTGGTCGAGCACGACATGGGCTTCGTCATGGACGTCTGCGACCAGCTGGTGGTGCTGGACCTCGGCCGGGTCATCGCCACGGGCGCCCCGGTGGAGGTCCGCGACGACCCGGTGGTGCGGGCGGCGTACCTGGGGTGAGCCATGTATCTCAGAACGGCGGGGACGCGCGGATCGTCTCGAGCAGGTGGGCGTGGACGCGGGCGACCGGCTCGGCGGACAGGCCGCCGGAGCGGACCGCGAGATAGCCGGTGTTGATCGGCGGCACCTCCGGCTCGGCCAGCGTCACCAGCGCGCCCGACGCCAGGTGCGCGCGGCACAGGTACGAGGGCAGTACCGACCAGCCCATCCCGCCAGCACCGCCGCCACGACGGCGCGCAGGTCGGGGATCACCACCCGCGCGGCCATCGACGGGCGGCGGCCGAAGACCGTGCGCCAGTAGCGCCGCACGATCGGCAGGTCCTCCGCGTACGCGATCAGCGGCAGCCCCGCCGGTCACTCACCCGCCACGGACGGAGCCGCCACCAGCACGAACTCCTCGTCGTACACCGGCTCGGCCTGGATGCCCCGGTGGCGCGGCCGGATCGTGGAGATCACCAGATCGAGCCGCCCGGCGGCGAGCCCGGCGAGCAGGTCGTCGGCCAGGCCCAGCGTGAAGCGCACCCGGAGCCCGTCGCGCACCAGCGGCGCCAGCATCGGCACCACCTGCTCCGACAGGAACTCCGCCGGCCCGCCCAGGTGCACCGCCCGCTCGGCCGGCAGCCGCGACCCCACCACGGCGTCCAGCGTGTCCAGGGACGGGGCCACCCGGCGGGCCAGCTCGTCCGCGGCGGCCGTGGGCGCCACGCCGCGGGGCAGCCGGTCGAACAGCGGCCGGTCCAGCGCCGCCTCCAGGCTCCTGACCTGCGCGGTGACCGCGGGCTGCGACAGCCCGAGCGTCTGCGCCGCCGCCGTGATCGACCCCGTGCGGTGCACCGCAAGGAACGTCCTGAGCAGATCCAGTGATACCGACATATCAGTATTCTGATGGCTAGGCGTGCCTTGCGCTATTTGTGACTGATGACCGGGACGGACATCCTGGAGGCATGACCAAGCGCATTCTCATCGCACTGACCAGCCATGACGACCTCGGCGGCGTGCGCAGGACCGGTTACTACGTCTCCGAGGCGGCCCACCCGTGGGAGGTGTTCCGCACGGCCGGGTTCGAGGTGGACGTGGCCAGCGTGCGCGGCGGCGAGCCGCCCCAGGACGGTCACGACCCGTCCGACGAGGTCCAGAACGCGTTCCTCGCGACGGAGGCGGCCCGCGACACGGCCAGGCTGGCCGACGTGGACGGCTCCGCGTACGACGCCGTGCTCTACGCCGGCGGACACGGCACCATGTGGGACTTCCCGAACGACCCCGACGTCGCCCGCGTCGGCCGGGAGGTCTACGAGCACGGCGGCGTGGTGGCCGCCGTCTGCCACGGCCCGTCCGCCCTGGTGAACCTCACACTCTCCGACGGGTCGTACCTGGTGGACGGCAAGAGGGTCGCCGGGTTCACCAACAGCGAGGAGAAGGCCGCGGGCGTGGACGGCGTCGTGCCGTTCCTGCTGGCCGACGCGCTGGAGGAGCGGGGCGCCCGGCACGAGGGCGCGCCGGACTGGCAGGCCCAGGTGGTCGTCGACGGCCGCCTCGCCACCGGCCAGAACCCCGCCAGCGCGGGACCCCTCGCCGAGCGCGTCGTCGAGCTGCTCGGTCAGCGGTAGCACCGGAGGTAGGGCGGCCCGCCCGCGGAAAGAGACGGGTCATGACACTGCACCCCAACCTCGACCCGGAGCTCCGCGCGGCCCTGGAGCGGGCGCCGCTGACCCTGCTCGAAGCGGCGACGCTCACCCCGGAGGCCGTCGCGCGGCAGCGGGCCGAGATCGACGCCCTGCTGGCCCTCGTGCCGCCGCCGGGCCCCGGGGTGACGGTCGAGGACCGGCGCGTGCCCGGCCCGGAGGGGGCGCCGGACGTCCGCCTGCGGCTCTACCTGCCGGCCGGCGAGCCCGCGGGGCCGGCCGGGCGGCCCTGCCTGTACTGGACCCACGGCGGCGGCATGGTCCTCGGCCGGCCGGAGATGGACGACGGCCTGCTCGCCGGGTACGCCGAACGGCTCGGCTGCGTCGTCGTCTCCGCCGACTACCGGCTCGCGCCCGAGCACCCGCACCCCGCGCCCGTCGAGGACTGCTACGCGGGTCTCGTGTGGACCGCCGCGAACGCCGCGGCGCTGGGCGCGGACCCGGCCCGGCTGGCCGTGGCCGGCATGAGCGCGGGCGGCGGCCTGGCCGCGGCCATCGCCCTGCTCGCCCGTGACCGGGGCGGACCGGCCCTGGCGTTCCAGCTCCTGGCCTGTCCGATGCTCGACGACCGCGGCGTCACCGCGTCCAGCCGCCGCCTGGCCGACGCGCTGCTGTGGAACGGGGCGGCCAACGCCTTCGGCTGGCGGGCCCTGCTCGGCGACCGCGCGGGCGGCGGCGACGTCTCCCCGTACGCGGCGCCCGCGAGGGCGACGGACCTGTCCGGGCTGCCTCCGGCGTTCGTCGACGTGACCGAGTTGGAGATCTTCCGGGACGAGGCGCTCGACTACGCGCGGCGGCTCGCCGAGGCGGGCGTCTCGACGGAGTTCCACCTGTACCCGGGCGCGTTCCACGGGTTCGACGTGCTGCTGCCGGACACCGAGCTGGGACGCGCGGTCGCGGCGGCGCGGCTGGCGGCCCTCGGGCGGGCCTTCCGCCGCCCGCCCGGCCTGGCCAGTTGGCCAAGCGTGCGCTAGGTTGGTGTCGTGGATCTCGACTTCTCCCGGGCCGAGCAGGACTTCCGCGCCGAGGTCCGCGACTGGCTGGCCGCGCACGTGCCCGGCCCGCTGCCGTCGATGGACACCCCCGAGGGCTTCGAGGCGCACCGCGCCTGGGAGGCGCTGCTCGCCGCCGCCCGCCTGTCCGCCGTCTCCTGGCCCGAGCGGTACGGCGGGCGCGGCGCCTCGCTCATCGAATGGCTGATCTTCGAGGAGGAGTACTGGGCCGCCGGCGCGCCCGGCAGGGTCAGCCAGAACGGGATCTTCCTGCTCGCCCCCACCCTGATGACGTACGGCACCGAGGAGCAGCGGCGCGCCTGGCTGCCCGGCATGGCCCGCGCCGACCAGGTGTGGGCGCAGGCGTGGTCCGAGCCCGAGGCCGGCAGCGACCTGGCCGCGCTCACCTCCCGGGCCGAGCGGGCCGGCGGCGGCTGGCGGCTGTACGGGCAGAAGACGTGGAGCTCCCGGGCCGCCCACGCCTCCCACGGGTTCGGCCTGTTCCGCAGCTCCGGGGCGCGGCACAAGGGGCTGACCTACGTCATGTTCCCGCTGGACGACGTCACGGTGCGGCCCGTCGCGCAGCTCGACGGGCTGCCGGGGTTCGCGGAGCTGTACTTCGACGGCGTGTACGTGCCCGACTCGATGGTGATCGGACAGCCCGGCGAGGGCTGGCGCATCGCCATGGCCACCACCTCCTCCGAACGCGGCCTCGCCCTGCGCAGCCCCGGCCGGTTCCTGGCCACCGCCGACCGGCTCGTGGAGCTGGCCCGCGACGCCGACCCGGCGCTCGCCGACCGGGCCGCCCGGTGCTGGACCGACGCCGAGGCGTACCGGCTGCACACCTTCCAGACCGCGCGCCGGATCATGGCCGGGGAGGAGATCGGCTCCGCGTCCAGCATGGGCAAGGTCTTCTGGTCCGAGCTGGACCTGCGGATGCACGGCCTGGCCATGGAGCTGCTGGGGGAGGGGGCGGGGCGGACGCCGTGGCTGGACGGGTTCCTGTTCGCGCTGGCGGGGCCCATCTACGCGGGCACCAACGAGATCCAGCGCACGATCATCGCCGAGCGCGTCCTGGGGCTGCCCCGATGAACTTCGCCTTCACCCCCGACCAGCTCGCCCTGGCCGAGACCGTCCGGGACGTGCTGGCCGAGCACTGTCCCGCCTCCGCGCTGCGCACCGAACGCCTGCCCGCCTGGGACCGGCTCGCCGCCGTGGGCTTCTTCGGGCTGCTCCTCCCGCCCGAGGCCGACGGGCTGGGCCTGCGCCTCGTGGACGCGCTGCCCGCGCTGGAGGAGACCGGCCGGGCCTGCCTGCCGGGGCCCGTCGTCGAGACGGCCGTCGTGGCGCCGTACCTGCTGCCCGGGGTGCCCAAGCTCGCCTCCGGCGCGGTGCGCGTGAGCGTCGTGCCGCCCGGCGGTGTCGGCGCGCCGGACGCGGACCTCGCCGACCTCATCGTGGTCGCCGGGACCTCGCCCGGCGCGGGGACCGGGGCCGTCGTGCCGAGACTGGTGGCGCGGGAGTCGGCGCGGCTGCGGCCGGTGCCGGGCCCCGACCCGTGCCGCCGCCTGTCCGAGGTGTCGTTCACGGAGTCCACGCCGGTGGAACGGCCGTTCGCGCCGGCGCTGCGAGCGGCCACGGTGGCGACCGCCGCCCAGCTCATCGGGGTCGCCCGGCGGCTGCTGGACGTCTCCGTCGCCTACGCGGGGGCGCGGCGGCAGTTCGGCGCGCCCATCGGGTCGTTCCAGGCGGTCAAGCACCGGCTCGCCGACGTGGCGGTCGGGATCGCGTTCGCCGCGCCGCTGGTCCACCGGGCCGCCCTGTCGGTGGACGCTCAGCCCGGAGGAGATGTGGAGCGGGACGTGAGCGCCGCCAAGGCCGCCGCCGGTGAGGCCGCCGACCTCGCCGCCCGCGCCGCCCTCCAGACGCACGGCGCCGTCGGGTACACCGAGGAGCTGGACCTGCGGTTCTGGCTGGCCCGCGCCTGGTCACTGTCGGCCGCGTACGGCGGCGCGGCCGAGCATCGGGCCAGGATCCGCGAGAGCCTGACCGGCGGCGTCACCCGGCGGTACCCGTGAAGTACGGCGTGCCCCTGGGCCTCGTGCACCCGGCCGCGTGGAAGGACGTCGCGGTGGCGGCCGACCGGCTCGGGTTCGAGTCGGTGTGGCTGCCCGAGCACCTGGTGTTCACCACCGACCTGTCGTCGGCCGCGTACCCGGGCACCACGGAGCCGGGCATCAAGCCGTCCACGCCGCTGTTCGACGCCCCGGCGTACCTGTGCTGGCTGGCCGCGCTCACCACCCGCGTCCGGCTCGGCACGGCCGTGCACCTGCTCGCGCTGCGGCACCCGTTCGTGTCGGCGCGCGCCTTCGCCACGCTCGACGTGGTGTCCTCGGGCCGGGCGATCTGCGGGGTCGGGGCAGGGTGGTATCGGGGCGAATGGGACGCGGCCGGGGTGCCGTTCGCGGACCGGGGCGCCCGGCTGGACGAGGCGGTCGAGGTGACGCGACGGCTCTGGAGCGAGCCCGTGGTGGCGCACTCCGGGAGGTTCTACAGTTTTCCCGAGGTGGCGTTCGAGCCGAAGCCCGTACAGCACCGGCTGCCGATCCTGTGCGGCGGCGAGTCGCCCGCCGCGCTGCGCCGGGCCGCGCGGCTGTGCGACGGGTGGATCAGCATGCCGCACACGCTGGAGTCGATCCGGCCGCAGCTCGACCGCCTCGCCGCGCTCGGCGGGACGAGATCGGTCACGGTCCACGCGTACGAGCTGGGATCGCCGGACGAGGTGCCGTCCTGGGCCGCGCTGGGGGTGGACCGGCTCATCGTCCGCCCGTGGACCCGGAGCAGGGACGCGGTGTCGAGCCTGGAGTCGTTCGCGTCCCGGTACGGGGTGACGCCCGGCGCCCGGGAGACGAGGGTGGGGTGAGGGCCGGGTCCTGGTCCTGGTCCTGGTCCGGCTGACGGTGTGCGTCTCGTTGTCACGCCGGCCGGGTCAGGCGCGGTGGCGGCCCCTCCGGGTTCCGGTGCGGCGGCCCTCGCGGGTTCCCGTGGAGGACCGTTCCGGGGTGGGGGAGACGGGCGGGGACATGGCCGGTGTCCTCGGCGTGGCGGGCGACGCGGCGGGTTGCGCGTAGCCGGTGGTCCCGGGGCCGGTGGTCGCCGGGGTGGCGTGGGTGGGGGCGGCCAGGGCCGGGGCGCGGCGCGGTTCGGGGGAGCCGTCCGCGGCGGTGTGGACGGGGGAGCGGTGGCGACGGCCCCGGAGCGGCGTGTCCTGGGGGAACTGGTCGGACCAGCGGGGCTCCAACTGGCGGACGTCCCAGCGCCCGCCGGCCCGCTGGGCGTCGGCTGCGTGCCCGCCGGCCCGATGGGTGTCGGCTGCGTGCCCGTCGCCTCGGTGGGACGTGGGCTGGGCCCAGTAGGGGTCGATCCGGCGGGCGTCCATGTGGTGCGGCTGCTCGGGGCGGTGCTGGGCCGTACCACGGTGCCGGCGACCGCGCGGGGCCGCGTCGGGCGAGAACGCGACGGGCTCCTCGACCGGGTGCCCGCTCCGGCGCCGGCGACCCCGGTAGCCGCCGGAGGAGCCGTCCTGCCGCGAGAACCGTCCCTGATCGGCGTACGCGGCGTGCGGGGCGAGTCCGGCTGCGGCGTGTGGGGCGTTCCCGTGCGGGGCGTTCCCGGCGTGCGCGGTGGCGGAGGACCGGCGGCCGAAGGCGTCCCAGGGCTCCTGCTCGCGGGGCGGCAGGCCCTGGGCGTCCCGCAGCAGGCTCTGAGCGTCCCGCACCAGGTGCGCGACCTCCTGCGGCAGCGCCTCGACGGCAGGCCACGGCTCCGTGGGCGCGTACCGCGACGCCGGGCCCTCCGCCCGGCGCGACCCCTCTGCCCGGCCCGACCCCTCTGCCTGGTGCGGCGTGTACGCCACCGGCTGGGGATCGTGGCGCCGGACCGGTTCGGACGTGTGGGTGGACGAGCGCGCGCCGGCGGCCGACATCGGTCGCGGGCCGAACGCGTCGAACGCGCTCGTCGCCTCCGGGATCGTGAAGGTGCCGCATGGCAGCGCCAGCCGGGCCGCGACCGTCTCCAGCGGGACCCTCTGCCGCACGGCGGCCGGGTCCAGCGGTGCGAACCGGTCCAGGCGCGCCGGGTCCATGGGGGTCAGGCGGCCGTCGGCGTCGGACGTGAGGGGGGTGGGGCGGCGGTGGCGGCGCTCCGTCGTGGCGTCGGCCGGGACGATACGGCGGGGGGCGGGGGGCCCCCGCCGGGGGGCCGGGGGGGGGGGGGGGGGGGGGCGGGGGGGGGGGGGGCCCCCGGCCGGGGGGGGCGCCCGGGGGCGCCGCGCGGGGGGGGGCGGGGGGGGGGGGGGGGGGGGGGGGGGGGGGGGCGGGGGGGGGGGGGGGGGGGGGGTGGGTGGGGGGGGGGGGGGGGGGGCCGTTGAGGGGGGCGTTGCAGGACAGGATCGACGCCGAGCGGCTGCCCGTGACGCTGCTGGGCAACCGTGACGACGTGCCCGACCTGCTGGCCGCCGCCACCGTCGTCGTCTGGCCGAGCCGC
>NZ_JALHBK010000040.1:0-63585 GCF_031570565.1 Nonomuraea sp. 3-1Str | reverse complement strand
GGCGCGACCGGGTCGTGGTGGCGCTCGCCGAGCCGGCGGGCGCCCTGTGGGCCTCGGCCGCCTCCCGGGTGGCCGCCGCCGCCGCGTCCGTGGGGCCGCGCGGCCGGATGCGCCTGCACCACGCGCTGTCGGCGCTCGGGGCGACCACGCTGGTCGCGACCCCCACCGGCGCCATGGACTTCCTGGCCCGGCTGCACCTGGAGTTCCTGCTCGACCCGCTGGACCTCGGGCTCCGGCACATCGTTCTCACCGGCGAGATCGCCTCGAAGCGGACCCTCGGCCACCTGGCGGGCGAGTTCGACGCCGAGGTCCACGAGGTGTACTCCAGCCCGTTCAGCGGGGGCGCCCTGGCCTGGCGGGCGGCGGAGGACGAGCCGCTCACACCGCTCGCCGACGGCCTGCTGCGGCTGGCCGCGCTCGGCAAGGACGAGCTGCTGCCGCACGCCCCCGGCGCGGCCGAGCTGGTGATCACGCCGGCCGGCCACTCCGCGCTCGGCGACGCCGTGCTGCGGACCGGTCAGGTGGCGCGCGGCCCGGCCGACGGGATCCCCGCCCCCGCACACACCGTGGGAGACCACGTGCTGGTGCGCGGCGTGTGGCTGTCGCTGCCCCGGATCGGCCGGACCCTCACGAAGATCGACGGGGTGGCCCGGTGGGAGCTCGGCGTCAGCCGGCAGGGCACGCTCGACGCGGCGGTCCTGACCGTGACGTTCAACCGGGCCAGCCTGGTGGGCAACCCGATGTGGCGCTCGCGCCTCCAGGAGGCCGTGCGGGCGCTGACGCCGATCTCGCTCGCGGTGGAGATCGCTCCGGAGGTCGCCGAGACGCCCTCCCCCGGCATGGTGAGCGACTTGCGCGGTCACCACCTCGGCCGCGACAGGGCACTCGTGACGTGACGCACCGACTCAGCTTGGAGGCGCGGGAGACGTGGAACCGGTGCCGGACTGGGGGACGATCCCCCGCATGCTGCGCGACCAGGCCGCCCGGCACCCCGGCGCGACCGTCCTGGCCGACGGCGCGGACCGGACGAGCCTGGCGGAGCTGCTGGAGGCGGCCACGCGGGTGGCGCGGGGCCTCATGGCGCTCGGCGTCGGGCCCGGCGACCGGGTCGCGCTGTGGGGCGTGAACGACCCGTCCTGGGTGGTCCACGCCTTCGGCGTCTGGTGCGCCGGCGCGGTCCTCGTGCCGCTCTCGTCCCGGGCCAAGGGCCTGGAGGCGGCGGCGATGATCCGCAGGACCGCCGCCCGGGTGCTGATCACCGGAGAGGGGGCGGGGCGGACGGCGCCGGCGGACCTCCTGCCGCCGGGCACCGGCCTGCTCGCGGATCTCCTGCCGCCCGGCACCGGCCTGCTCCATGTGGTCGTCCCCGCCTCCACTCCCCCGGGCCCGGGCCGTCTCACCGCCTCGGAGCTGCTGGAGCGGGGCGAGCAGGTCGCGCCGGACGCCGCCGAGGAGCGGGCGCTGGCCGTACGGCCGGAGGACCTGTGCGAGATCATGTCCACCTCCGGCACCACCGGCACGCCCAAGGGCGTCATGCTCGACCACGCCCAGGTGCTGCGCGGCTACTGGGACTGGGCCGAGATCGTCACCCTGGGCGAGGACGACCGCTACCCGGTCATCGCGCCGTTCAGCCACGGCTTCGGGCTGAACGCGGGGCTGCTCGCGTGCGTGCTGCGGCGGGCCACGATGATGCCGATCCGGGCGTTCACCCCCGACGGGCTGATGGAGCTGATCTCCTCCGGCCGGATCAGCGTCCTGGCGGGGCCGCCCACGCTGTTCCACCGGCTGCTGGACGAGCTGGACCGCAGGGCGTGCGACGTCTCGTCGCTGCGCGTGGCCATCTGCGGGGCCGCCGCCGTCCCGCCGTCGCTCATCACCCGGCTGGTCGAGCAGGTGGGCATGGAACGGGTGATCAACGCGTACGGCCTGATGGAGGGCACGGTCGTCTCCATGACCAGGGCCGGCGACCCCGTCGGGGTGGTCGCGGCCACGACCGGGCGGGCGGTGCCCGGCATCGAGGTCAGGGTCGTGGACGACGAGGGCAAGGACGTCGCGCCGGGCGAGCGCGGCGAGATCCTGCAGCGCGGCTACGGCGTGATGCGCGGCTACTGGGACGAGCCGGACAGGACCGCCGAGGTGGTCGACCGGGACGGGTGGCTGCACACGGGCGACGTCGGCGTGCTGGACGCGGCCGGGAACCTGGCGATCGTGGACCGCAAGAAGGACCTGTACATCGTCAACGGCTTCAACGTCTCCCCCGCCGAGGTGGAGTCGTTGCTGCTGCGCCAGGGCTCGCTGGCGCAGGCGGCCGTCGTCGGGGTGCCCGACACCGTCTCGGGCGAGTCCGGCTGCGCGTACGTGGTGCCCCGTCCCGGCGCTGAGGTGGACGTGGAGGCGCTGCTGGCCTGGGCGGGGGAGAACATGTCCAACTACAAGGTCCCGAGGCGCGTCGTGGTCGTGGAGGCCCTGCCGGCCAACGCCAACGGCAAGATCGACAAGGCCGCCCTGCGCGCCCGCGCGACACGGGACGCTCTTGACGGCGAAAAGAGGCTGTCATAGGCGCTCGCACGGGGAACAATCGCCACGAGACGGTGATCCCGGCCGGACGCCTGGCCCGTGCCGAGGAGTCGCCGTCGCAGGGAGGCGACGTGGCGTTGCGCGTGGCGGTCATCGGATCGGGGCCCGCCGGGATCTACACGGCCGAGGCCCTGGTCAAGCAGTCGTCGGAGCCGGTAGAGATCGACGTGCTCGAACGCCTGCCCACGCCGTACGGGCTGGTCAGGTACGGCGTCGCGCCCGACCACACCTCGATCAAGTCCATCGCCGGCTACCTGCGGCGGGTGCTGGAGCTGCCGCAGGTGCGCTTCCTCGGCGGCGTCACGCTCGGCGTGGACGTGTCCGTGAGCGACCTGCTGAGCGCCTACGACGCCGTCGTTTACGCCACGGGCGCCATGGTGGACCGGCGGCTCGGCATCCCCGGCGAGGACCTGCCGGGCAGCGTGGCGGCCACCGACTTCGTCAACTGGTACTGCGGCCACCCCGACGTGGACGCCGGCCGGTTCGTCCTCGACAGCTCCGAGGTGGCGGTCATCGGCGTCGGCAACGTGGCCGTGGACGTGGTGCGGATCCTGGCCAAGACGGCCGACGAGCTGAGCGCGACCGACGTGCCGCACGAGGTGCTCGAACGCCTGGGCGCCAGCCAGGTCAAGGCCATCCACATGATCGGCCGGCGGGGGCCGGAGCACGCCAAGTTCACGCTCAAGGAGCTGCGGGAGCTCGGGGAGCTGGCCAACGCCGACGTGTGCGTGCGGCCGGAGGAGGCCGTCGTGCTCGGCGGCGACTTCCCGCGCCAGGTGCGGGGCAACATCGAGGTGCTGCGCTCGTGGTCGGAGCGGCGGCCGGCCGGCCGGCCGCGCCGGCTCGACGTGCGGTTCTGGCTGCGCCCGGTGGAGATCATCGGCAGCGAGCGGGTCGAGGGGCTGCGGCTCGAACGCACCCGGCTGAGCCCCGAGGGGCGCGTGGAGGGCACCGGCGAGTTCGAGACGCTGCCGGTGGGGATGGTGCTGCGATCCGTCGGCTACCAGAGCGTGCCCCTGCCGGACGTGCCGTTCTCCCACGAGACGATGACCGTGCCGAACGAGGCCGGGCGGGTGCGCGAGCGCGAGTACGTCGCCGGCTGGCTCAAGCGCGGCCCGACGGGCGTGATCGGCACGAACAAGTCCGACGCGGCCGAGACGGTCCGCACGCTGCTGGCCGACCTCGCGGGCCGCGGGCACGAGCTGAAGACGGACCTCGACACGCTGCTGGCCGAGCGCGGGGTGCGGCCCGTCACCTACGAGGAGTGGCTGGCCGTCGAGGCGGCCGAGGCCGAGCTGGCCCGCACGCTGGGCCGCGGCGAGCGCGTCAAGCTGGCCGGCCTGGAGGCCATGCTGCGCGCCTTCCGCCCCTCAGCCCGCCCCTGAGCCCGGTGTCCCGCGGCGGGTTAGGGTGCAGGGCATGCGTGTGACCATGGGGGACGTGCCGCTGGCCTCGTTCGAGGACGCCTTCCGGGCCCAGCGGGCCCGCTATCCGGGCGCCTCCCCCGGCTGGCGCCCCGGATGGCAGCCGGTGCACACGGTGTACGTGCCGGCCGACCGGTTCTCCGCCGGGACCGTCGCGGACTGGGGCGGGCGGGCCCTGGCGATGGCGCGGGCGGGGCTGGCCGGTCCCGCCGAGGTCGTGGACGTGTTCGGGGTGCCGGAGGGGCTGGCGCCGGCCGTGCACGAGCGGGTGCTGCGCAAGCTCGCCCGCGAGCCCGTCGAGGACCTGCGGATCGACTTCGAGGACGGCTACGGGGTGCGGCCCGGCGAGGAGGAGGACGCGCACGCCGTGCGGGCCGCCGAGGCGGTCGCGGAGCTGCGGGCCGCGGGGACGCTGCCGCGGCGGTGGGGGCTGCGGGTCAAGTCGTTCGCCGACGGCGACCCGGCGCGCTCGGCTCGGACGCTCGACGGTTTCCTCACCGAGGTGTCGGCGCGCTGCGGCGAGCTGCCGCGCGGCTTCGTGGTGACCTTCCCCAAGGTGCTCATGGAGGAGTACCTGGTGGAGTTCGCCGACCTGCTGGGGCGGCTCGAACGCGGGCTGGAGCGCGGGCTCGGGGGCGGCGCGGAGGTGCGGCTGCGCTTCGAGATGCAGGTGGAGGCGCCGCAGACGCTGGCGTTCCTGCGGGGCGACCTCGCCGAGACGCTGGGAGGCAGGCTCGCCGCCGCGCACTTCGGGGTGTTCGACCACACGGCGGCGATCGGCCTGCCGCCGCAGGAGCAGCGGCTCGACCACCCGGCCTGCGACCACGCGCGGCACGTCATGCAGACCGCGTTCGCGGGGACGGGGGTGGAGCTGTCGGACGGGTCGCTGGCGGCCGCGCCCGCCTCGGAGTCGGCCGCCGACCTGCGCGGGCTGTGGCGGCGGCACGCCGAGCTCGTACGGCACTCGCTGCGCCACGGGTACCACCAGGGCTGGGACATGCACCCCTCGCACCTGGTGAGCCGGTTCGCCGCGGTCTACGCCTTCCATCTGGCGACGTACGACGCGTACCGGGAACGGGTGCGGGCCTGGGAGGAGGGGCGGGCGGGCGACGCCGGGGTCATGGACGAGCCCGCCACGATCAGGCCGCTCGTGGCGGCCCTGTCACGCGCGGACGCCGCCCTGTCCGGCCCCGGCTGAGGCCGGGACCGCGTCCGGGGCCCGGCCGCTCAGTCGCGGTCGACCAGGGCGCGCCACTGCTGGACCAGCCGCCGGTCCACGGGGTCCGACCAGCTCTCCCGTACGGCGGAGCCGACATGGAAGGCGCGCACCCCGTAGTCGAGCAGGGCCGGCACGTGCGGTGGCCGCAGCCCGCCGCCGGCCAGGATGATCGAACCGTCACCGGCCTCGGCGCGGGTCTTGAGCACCGGCAGCCCGTCCGCCACACCGGTGGGCCCGCCGGCGGTCAGGACGGTCGCCAGGTTCGGCAGGAGCCGCACGGCGCGCCAGGCGGCCAGGACGTCGGCCGCGTGGTCGACCGCCCGGTGGAACGTCCAGGGCAGCGGCGAGACGGCGTGGATGAGCGCCTCGGTGGCGGCCAGGTCCACGGCGCCCGCCCCGTCGAGGAACCCGAAGACGAACCCCGCCGCACCGGCCTGGGCCAGCTCCTTGACGTCGCGCCGCAACCGGTCCAGCTCGTCCTGCCCGGCCGTGAACGTGGCGTCGCGGCGCAGCATGACCATCTGGGGCAGCGGGCACTCGGCGGCGATGGCGGCGACCGTCTCGGGCGCGGGTGTGAGCCCGTCGGCCGCCATGTCGGCGACGACCTCCACGCGGTCGGCGCCGCCCTGCTCCGCGGCCACGGCGTCGCGCACGTCGAGCGCGATCACCTCAAGGAGGGATCCGGTCATGAGGGCAGGTTATCGGGTGCTCTACCCCTTTCCGCAGGCGAAGCCCCAAAAGCCCGTTACGTCCTGGCTGGTCCTGGGGGCCGGCGGCCGTCAGGCGCCGATGAGCTCGGGGAGGGTGAGGTCGCGGAAGGCGGCGACCATGGCGCTCTCGGCGGGGCGCTGGAAGAGGGCGCCCGAGGCGCGGTGCGGGAGGTCCACCGTACGGACATGCTGGAAGCCGCGCCGCCGGTAGTAGTCCTGGAGTTCCTGGTTGCGCTTGGCGCAGTCGAGCCGGAGCCAGCGGCGCCCCGTGGCGCGGGCCGTGTCCCCGGCCCAGTCCAGCAGCGCGTCCCCGAGACCCGTGCCGGCCCAGGGCCTGGCCACGGCCAGCTTGTGGACGTACAGCGCCGAGCCGGGGTCGTCGGCGGGCGCCCAGAACTCCGGGTCCGCGTGGCCGTCCAGGGCGATGGTGGCGACCGGGGGGACGTCCTCGTCGGGGTCGAGGTAGCGCAGCTCGTCGTCCAGCAGGTACAGCACCCGCTCCTCGATCAGCGGCTCGATCCGCTCGGGGCCGAAGCCGCCCCGCGGCCACTGGCTCACGCCCTTGGAGTGCAGCCATTCGGCGGTGTCGGCGAGCAGGGTGAGGACGCCCTGGAGGTCGGAACGGTCGGCGCGGCGCAGGGCCAGCGGGTGCAGGAGGGTCGCGGTACCGGAGCCCGAAGTGCCGGAGAAGGTGCCGAAGGCAGTGATGGAGTGCATGGTTCGCCCTTTCGATGCGTTGGGTGTCCGAGTCGCTACTGTGAGTGATGGCGCAGTGGCGCATGGACTCGGCTAGGGTGACTTAAAGGCGATATGTACGCATATACACGCATAAATTGGGTTTTAGGGAGTATGCACGACTCCCCTAGCCCGGCGAGGCCGGATTACTCGCGGCGGGCCGCCGGCGGGATCACCCCCAACCGAGCTCGACTAGCGGCTGTCGAGCTCGTATCTGATCAAGTGCTTGTCCGCGGGTAGCACCGAGACCGCGACGCGCACCGGCGTATCAGCCCTGTCGTAACCAACACGGACATACACGACAACTGGCGTGCCCAGTTCCAATTGAAGCCTCTCAGCTTCCTCTTGGTTGGGCATTCGCGCCCAAATGTCGTCAATCACGCGAACTTGTTCATGCCCGAGCTCCTCCAGAACCCGGTTCGCCCCTCGCGCGATGTCCCCCGGCCTGGCGATTTCCGAGGTGGCCACCAAATCCCGGGGGAAGTAGGAGTCATTGGTGTTGTACGGCTGCCCGTCGACGAAACGGAGCCGCCGGCGCACCACGGCGAGCTCCCCGTCGGCCAGCTCCAATCGGCTGGCGATCTCCTCGACGGGTGTGACGGTCAGCACCTCGATGAGCTGGCTGGGCGCCCGGCCCTCCTGGGTGACGGCGTAGGCGAACGCCTCACGCAGCTCTCCGCTGGGCTGTGGCTCCAGCTCTCGCTGCGGGTAGATGAGCAGCGGCCTGCGGTCCCGGACGATCGTGCCGCGGCGGGGCGTCCGGGTGACCAGCCCTTCGTTGACCAGCTCGCCCAGGGCCAGCCGGACGGTGTTGCGGCTCACCCCATGGTCCTCCATGAGCTGGGCCTCAGTCGGCAGCTGCGCTCCGGGACCGAGTACACCGGAGTAGATGGCCTTCCGTAGTTCGGAAGCCACCTGCTGGTACAGCACCGACCTTGCCACTTTCACCCCTTATTGTGCCAACAATTTAGACGATCTGGTTCTAGCAGGCCACAACCCCTTGACCAAAGGGCCCCCGCAGCCGCATCATCCATTCGTTGGTACAAATCCATCGAAAGGCCGGGAGGAGGTGAGGGCCAGTGTTGCCGGTCCACGCGGGTACGCCATACCTGCCCTGGCAAGACCCAGACGATGCACCACGTTTACTGCGTTACGCGGTGCGTCGCCATACGTTCGGTCTTACCTGCACGAACACCCGGAATGGCAGTCCCGTACCGACCAGGTCGACCGAGCGTTGCCGGCACCCGGAGTCCTCGCACTCCCCCACCGTCTCCGTGCGCGAACCATCGATCTAGGACTCCAACCCTCGCCGGAGTCCTGGCGTCGCCGCGCATGGGGCTGGAAGCGCGTCCTGGCGGGTCCCCCACGCCCGCCAGGACGCGCGTTCCGCATGTCACCCGTCTTTCGGTGACGCTCACTCCCCGGCGGGCTCCCAGTCGACGAGCGTGAGTTCCCCTGCCGTGAACACGCCCCTGACCCGCTCGCCGCCCACGGGCTCCCGCGACGCCCGCCACCCGCCGTGCAGCAGGCAGTCGGGCACCGCCACCGGCCGCACCATCACCACCACGTAGGGCTCCCCGACCCGCGCGCCTGCCCCGCCGAACGCCTGATGGCTGACGATCCAGCTCTCCACGGTTCCCTCCGGGGCCACCGCCTCCCAGCGCCACCGCTCGGCGCGGCAGGCCGGGCAGAACGCCCTGGCGGGGAAGCGCGCCGTGCCGCACGCCTCGCACCGCTGCACCGCGAACTCCCCCCGCCCCGTCCGCTCCCACCACGGGGCCGAGTCGCGGTCCGTCGCCACCTGGAACACCGGACGCCCGCCACCAGTCATGCGATCAGCCCTTCCTGAGGATCAAGGCGGAGGTCGCCGGCAGGATGTAGCCGGGCTGGGCCGTGGACAGGGCCACCTCCGCGCCCGGCACCTGGCGGTCCCCCGCGTCGCCGCGCAGCTGGGAGACGGCCTCGGCGATGTGGTTCATGCCGTGGACGTAGCCCTCCGACAGGAAGCCGCCGTGGGTGTTGACCGGCAGCGTCCCGTCCAGCGCCGTGGCGCCCGAGGCGACGTACGGGCCGCCCTCCCCCTTGGGGCAGAACCCGTAGTCCTCGAGCTGGACGAGCACGGAGTAGGTGAAGCAGTCGTAGATCTCGGCCACGTCGACGTCCTCCGGACCGAGGCCGGCCTGGCCGTACAGGCGGGGGGCGAGGGCGGCGGCGGCCGTGGTGGTGGGGTCGGCGCGCCCGCCCGACAGGTGGCTCTCCCCGCCGCCCCAAGCGGCGGCCGACACGAGCACCGGCGGCCGGCGCAGGTCGCGCGCCCGCTCGGCGGTGGTGACGACCAGCGCGCAGGCGCCGTCCGTCTCCAGGCAGCAGTCGAGCAGCCGGAACGGCTCGGCGATCCACCGGCTGGCCAGGTAGTCGTCGAGCGTGATCGGGGTGCGCATGAGGGCGCGGGGGTTCTTGACGGCGTTGGCGCGCTGGGTGACCGCCAGCCGGCCGAAGTGCTCCGCCGTGGTGCCGTACCTGAGCATGTGCGCGCGGGCGTACATCGCGTACTGCTGCGGCGGCGCGAAGAAGCCGTACGGCGCCTGGTACTGCACCTCGGGGCCCGGCGGCAGCCCGCGGCCGGTGCCGCCCATGCGGAACTCCGAGCGGGCGTTGATGGCGCGGTAGCAGACGACGGTCTCGGCCATGCCCGCGGCCACGGCGAGCGCGGCCTGGGCCACGACGGCGTGGGAGACGCTGCCGCCGCCGAACTGGTCGAGGTGCCAGCTCAGGTCGCGGATGCCGAGCGCGGGCCCGACGAGGGTGGGGGCCGCGGAGTCGCCGACGCGGTGGGTGGCCAGGCCGTCGACGTCGTCCGCGGTGAGCCCCGCGTCGTCCAGGGCGGCCAGGACGGCGCGGCAGGCCAGGGTCAGGGTGCTGACGCCCGAGTCCTTGCCGAACGGCGTGTAGCCCACGCCCGCGACGGCCGTACGATCCCGGAAGGCGAGCAAGCGCTTGGGCATCAACCCACGCTAGGCCGCGCGCTCCGGACGTGTCAACGTGACAGGGTGGACGGTCGCCGGCGCACCGCTTGACAGGCTTTCCGCCCCACGCCTACCGTCCAAGCAAGCGCTTGGTGAGATACACTCGACTGGGCGGACAAAGGAGGTCCACATGAGCACACACGCTGCCCGGCTGGTCACGCCGGACGGTTGTGCCGGCCGTCCCACGCCCTACCAGCGCAGGACCCTCCACGGAGCCGCCATGCCGAACGGCCCTACCCCCCAGAGCGCGAACGGTCACCTCGACGCCTTACGGTTCCGGCAGGTGCTCGGGCGCTTCGCCACCGGCGTGGTGGCGATCACCGCGCTCGACCCGGCGACCGGCACGCCGTGCGGCCTGGCGGCCAACTCGTTCACCTCGGTGTCGCTCGACCCCCCGCTCGTGGCGTTCTGCGTCGCGCACACCAGCACGAGCTGGCCGCGCGTACGCGGGGCCGAGATGCTCACCGTGAACGTGCTGGCCGAGCACCAGCAGCCGGTGTGCGTCCAGATGGCGGCCAAGGGCGGCGACAAGTTCGCGGGGCTGAAGTGGACCGGCTCGCCCGGCGGCAACCCCGTGCTGGACGGGGCGCTGGCCTGGATCGACTGCGCGGTCGAGGCCGAGCACCCCGCCGGCGACCACATGATCGTGGTCGCGCGGGTGCTCCAGCTCGACGTCCACGCGGAGGGCGGGCCGCTGGTGTTCTTCCGCGGCGGCTACGGGGGCTTCGTTGAGCCTGCGTGAGGAGGCGCGGGCCTGGCTGGAGGACCACCTCACCGGCGAGTTCGCCGGCGCGCGCGGGCTGGGCGGACCCGGCCGCGAGCACGAGGGCCACGAGATCCGGCTGGCCTGGGAGCGCCACCTCGGCAAGGCGGGCTGGACCTGCCTGGCCTGGCCCGCACGGTACGGCGGGCGCGACGCCTCCCTGGCCGACCAGGTCGCCTTCCACGAGGAGTACGCCCGCGCCGACGCCCCCGCCCGCGTGGGCCACATCGGCGAGGGGCTGCTCGGCCCGACCATCCTCCAGCTCGGCACGGACGAGCAGAAGGCCCGGTTCCTCCCTCCCGTTCAGCGCGGCGAGGAGCTGTGGTGCCAGGGCTACTCCGAGCCGGACGCGGGCTCCGACCTGGCCGGGGTGCGGACCCGGGCGCGCCTGGAGAGCGGCCGGTGGGTGGTGACCGGGCAGAAGGTGTGGACGTCGCTGGCGCACGTGGCCGACTGGTGCTTCGTGCTCTGCCGCACGGAGCCGGGCTCGGAACGCCACCGGGGGCTGTCGTACCTGCTGGTGCCGATGCGGCAGCCCGGCGTAGAGGTGCGGCCGATCGTGCAGATGACCGGCACGTCGGAGTTCAACGAGGTGTTCTTCGACGGCGCCACCACCGACGCCGCCAACGTCGTCGGCTCCCCCGGGGACGGCTGGCGGGTGGCGATGGCCACGCTGGCCCACGAGCGGGGCGCGTCCACGCTGGGGCAGCAGATCGGGTTCCGGCGGGAGCTGGCCAAGGTGATCGAGACGGCCCGGCGCACCGGGGCGGCGGAGGACCCGGTGCTGCGTGACCGGCTGGTCAGGGCCTGGCTGGAGCTGCGGATCATGCGGCTGAACGCGCTGCGCACGATGCGGCCCGACCCGGGGCCGGAGGCGTCCATCGGCAAGCTCTACTGGTCGGAGTGGCACCGCAGGCTCGGTGAGCTGGCCCAGGCCGTCCAGGGCAGGGCGGGGCTCGTCGCCCGCGACGGCGAGCTGGACGACCTGCAACGGCTCTACCTGTTCAGCCGGGCGGACACCATCTACGCCGGGTCCAGCGAGATCCAGCGCAACATCATCGCCGAACGGACGCTGGGCCTGCCCCGGCAGTGAGGGGCACCACGATGGCACCGGCGTACCCGCGCGGACGCGGTCTGCTCGACGGCAAGGTCACGCTCGTCACCGCCGCGGCGGGGGCCGGCATCGGCTACGCGACCGCGCGGCGCTGCGCGGAGGAGGGCGCCACCGTCGTCCTGTCCGACCGGCACGAGCGGCGCCTGGGCGAGGCCGCCGAGGCGCTGGCGGAGCTGACCGGTGTCAAGCCGCTGGCCGTGCCGTGCGACGTGACGTCGGAGGACCAGGTGGGGGCGCTGTTCGAGGCGGTGGCGCAGCGGCACGGGCGGCTGGACGTGCTCGTCAACAACGCCGGGCTCGGCGGCACGGCCGAGCTGGCCGCGATGACGGACGAGCAGTGGCACGCGGTCATCGACGTCACCCTGCACGGCACCATGCGCTGCACCAGGGCCGCCCTGCGCCGGATGGTCCCGCAGGGGGCCGGGACGATCGTGAACAACGCCTCGGTCGTCGGCTGGCGGGCCCAGCGCGGCCAGGCGCACTACGCGGCGGCCAAGGCCGGGGTCATGGCGCTGACCCGGTGCGTCGCGATGGAGGTCGCCGAGCACGGTGTCCGGGTGAACGCGGTGGCGCCGTCGCTGGCCGTCCACCCGTTCCTGGCGAAGGTGACGAGCGAGGAGGTGCTGGCGGAGCTGGCGGCGCGGGAGGCGTTCGGACGCTCGGCCGAGCCGTGGGAGGTGGCCAACGTCATCGTCTTCCTGGCCAGCGACTACGCCACGTACATGACGGGCGAGGTCGTCTCCGTCTCCTCCCAGCACCCCTGAGGCACCCTATATCTTGCGCGACAAGATATAGTGGGGACGTGAACATAACGGAGCCCATGTTCCTCGCGCTCACCGCGCTGGTGGACGAGCCCCGGCATGGCTACGGGATCGTCCAGGAGGTCGACCGGCTGTCGGGGGGAAGGGTCCAGCTCAAGATCGGCTCGCTGTACGGGGTGCTCGACCGGCTCGCCGCCGACGGGCTGGTGCAGCTCGACCGCGAGGAGGTCCAGCGGGGGCGGCTGCGCCGCTACTACCGGCTGACGGACGACGGCGCCCGGACCCTCGCCGACGAGGCCGCCCGACTGGCGGCCAACGCCGAGGCCGCCACGGCCAGGCTGCGCGCCCGCGGGACGGCCGGCCGCCCCTCCGCCGGCCCGCCCCCCACCCCCGGCCGACCACCGCCCTGGCGGTGCTCGCCCGTACGTCCCTGACCGCTCTCGCCGCGCGCGCGGCGGCCGCTGGAGGTGGCGCGTGACCGAGCCCGACCCGGTGCTGCTGGAGCAGCGCTACCGCTCCGTCCTGCGGATCCTGCCCGCCTCCTACCGGGTGGAGCGGGAGGACGAGATGGTGGCGGCGTTCATGGAGATGTCCGGCGAGGTGCCGGACGAGCGCAACCCGCGCCCGCGCTGGGACGAGGTCGCCAGCGTGGTCGCGCTGGCGGTGCGGGTCCGGCTCGGCGGAGCGGGCGCCGGTCCCCGGTTCGTCGCCTGGGGCGAGGCCGTCCGGCTCCTGGCGCTGCTGGGCCTGGGCTACCAGGCGCTGCTCAGCCTCTACTCCCTCCTGTCGATCGGCCTCGCCGCCGTGCTCGACGCCCCCGGCCCCGCCCCCTGGAGCCGCGTCGTCCTCGCCGTGGTGGACTGCTCCTGGTTCGCCGCGTACGCCGTCCTCATGCGGGGTCACGTCCGGCCGGCGAAGGCTGCGGCACTGGCGGGCGGCGCGACGTCCCTCCTCGCGCTCCTCACCGGCCTGCCGATCGACCTCATGGGGTGGCCGCAGGCGGCCTCCGCCCTGACGGTCGTGGCGACCCTCCTCGCGCTGCTGGTGGGCTTCCACCGCGACGCGCCGCCGGTCCGCCGCCCGTGGGGCGCCGCCGTCCTGCCGCCGGCCCTCGCGGCGCCGCTGGTGGTCCTGCCTGTCGTCGCTTTCCCGCCGGCCGCCGACCCGATCGTGTGGCTGTCGCTCTGGATCTATCCCGACGGGCTCGCGATCGTGGCCCTGCTCGTGACCGGCGCCGTCGCCCTCGCCCGCCACCGGTCACCGTCCGTGCTGCTCGCCCTCGCGATGGGCGGGACGCTGCTGATGGCGTCCCGGCTGCCGTTGGGCCTGCCCCGGGAGTACAACGAACCCGTGTGGACGACGAGCGTCACACAGGGCGCGCTGCTCGCGGTGATGGTCGTGTCGCTGATGGTCGCGGGGCTGCGGAGGCTGCCCGCCGCGCGCCGCCCCGGGCTCGAACCAGCCTCCTGACCGGCCACGACATCTTCATGACAATCTAGGCGGAAGGGGCGGCCACGTCCTACTGTCCCGTGTATGGCTACCCGCTCCTCCTTCCTGCTCGACGTTCTCGTGGCCGAGTTCGGTGAGTCGATCAAGCGCGAACCGGCCGCGTTCCGGCGCAAGTTCCGCAAGATGGCCGCCTCGCCGTTCGCCTTCTACCGGGGCAGCGCGAGCCTGTTCTACGCCGACCTCACCGGCGAGTTCGCCGACGACGCCTTCCTCGACGAGCCCACCAGCCGGGTGTGGATCCACGGCGACCTGCACGCCGAGAACTTCGGCACCTACATGAACGCCTCCGGCGTGCTCGTCTTCAACGTCAACGACTTCGACGAGGCGTACGTCGGGCCGTACACCTGGGACCTCAAGCGTTTCGCCGCCAGCGTGGCGCTCATCGGGTACGCCAAGGCGCTGTCCGACGAGGTGATCAGCTCGCTCGTGAGCGGCTTCGGCACCGCCTACCTGGACGAGCTGACCGCCATCGCGCACGGCGGCGACGACGCGATCGGGTCGCTGACGCTCGGCACCACCACCGGGGTGCTGCACCGGGTGCTCCAGACGGCGCGGCTGCGGACGCGGGTGGCGATGCTCGACGTCGAGACCGTCATCGACGACTACGACCGGCGCTTCGCGATCATGGAGGGGCGGGAGGCCGTCGGGCCCGAGACCCGGGCGGCCGTGCTGGCCGCGTTCGAGGACTACCTGACCACGCTGCCCGAGCAGACCACCTCCGTCGAGCACGTCATCAAGGACGTGGCGCTGCGCAAGGGCGTGGGCATCGGCTCGGCCGGGCTGCCCTCGTACAACATGCTGCTGGAGGGCCGCTCGCAGGCGCTGGAGAACGACGTCATCCTCTACATGAAGCAGGCGCAGGTGCCGGCCGTGGCCAGGTACATCACCGACGAGAAGGTGACCGGCTACTTCCTGCACCAGGGGCACCGGACCGCCGAGTCGCAGCGGGCGCTGCAGGCGTACGCGGACCCGTGGCTCGGCTACACCACGCTCGGCGGCGTGGGGCAGCTCGTGGCCGAGGTCTCGCCGTACTCGGCCGACCTCGACTGGGACGACGTCAACGAGCCGGCCGAGCTGGACTCGATCATGCGGGATCTCGGGCGGGCGGTGGCGCGCATGCACGCCGTGGCCGACGACGAGTCCAGCCACGACCTGGTGGACTACTCCACCGAGGAGTCGATCGTGGCGGTGGTGGACGGCGACCGGCCCGGCTTCATCGGCATGCTGGTGGACTTCGCGCACCGGTACGGGATCCAGGCGCGGGCCGACCACCAGACCTTCGTCGACCTCTTCCGCAACGGCCGCCTCCCCGGGGTGTGACCGCCTAGAGCAGCTCGCGCAGCGCCCTGGCCAGGTTGCGGGGTGCCCGCGGCTCGTAGCGCAGGAACAGGTACGGCTCGGTGAGCTCCAGCTCGATCACCACCGGCGTCCCGTCGGGCAGCCGGACCAGGTCGATCCGCGCGTACAGAAGGGCTTGCGGGATGATGGCAAGCACCTTCTCGGCGAGCTCGACCTGGTCCGGGGCTGGTGCGCGGAGCTCTGCCCGCACGTGGTCGGCGCCCGACTTCCCCGGGGAGAGCATGGGAGTGCGGCGGACGGCGTGGCTGAAGCGGCGGTTGAAGTACAGCAGCGAGGTCTCGCCCTCGGTCTCGACCATGTCGAGGTAGGGCTGCACCATGGGCGTGCGGCCGGACGCCTCCAGCCACGCGGCGTGCGCGACGGCCTCGGCGCGGCCGGTGGTCCGGATCGTGTCGCGTGCGCCCGACGAGATCGCGGGCTTGACGACGTACTCGTCCCACTCGGGCAGGCCCTCCGACGACCAGTGCGTGGGCACGACGGGGAGCCCGAGGTCGCGGAGGTAGGTCTTGTCGGTGTTGCCGGCCAGCACGGAGGCGGGATTGAGCAGCCTCGAGTGGCTCTCGACCCGCCGGGCCCAGTCCAGGAACTCGTCCCGGCGGCCGACGTAGTCCCACACGGACCGCACCACGACGGCGTCGTAGGCGGCCCAGTCGGCCGCGGGGTCGTCCCAGCGCTCTACACGCCCGTCGATGCCCTCCTCCCGCCAGGCGGCCAGCACGATGTCGCGCTCGTCGTCGTGGCCGTCTTTGTCGTCAAATGTCACATAGGCACAGGTAGTCACGGCGACGATGCTACGACCCGCTCCCGGCAGGTCCGGGGCGGCGGGGTCCACCTCCCGGGGTCGTCACGGACGGGTGTCCGCCTCGCCACGGCTCACCGCCTGACGTCCCCTGGGAGCCGCCCCGCCGCCGCACCTCTCTGGTTTCCCGCAGTGCCCACCGCAGGTCGCGTCATGGAGAGCCGGGTGCCACGGTGCCGACCGGGTGCCTGGGGCGCGCACCGGTGACCACCCGATCAGGGAACAGCTCCTAGTCGACGCGGTTGCTCACGGCCGCGCCGCTGCGGCGGGCGGCGGTGGCGGTGTTGGCGTTCACCGAGGTGACGTTGGTGGAGGAGCCGGTGCCCCGGTTCTGGGCCACGATGTTCCCGAACATGTTGCCGGACTGGGAGGACTCGCGGTTGGAGCTGGAGTCGGAGATGGCGGTGTCCGCGAACGCGGGGACGGCGGCCGGACCGGCGACCGCGGCGAAGGCGGTGCCGACGGCGGCAACGACCACTCCGGTGGCGCAGAGCTTCTTCATGGGGATCTCCTTCAAGGTTCGGGGGGTCGGGGGTTCGGGGGGTCGGGAGTCGGAGGGTTCAGGGGTGAGGGAACCGGTGTGGGGTGGCCCGGTGCGGGGTGAAGGGCCCGGAGGGGGACCGCACCGGCGCGCGTGACGGCCCGCCGGTACGCGCATCACACCGAGACGGGTGGCGACTCGTCGAGACGAGCGACCCGCGACACGTGTCACCACCCGTCGGAGCGTGCGCCCCCGTCGGGAGTGCGCGCGGTGGACTGCTCCTGCCCGGGAGGGAGCGGCAGGCGCCGAGCGGCCTGCCGGGAAGGGAGCGGCAGGCAGCGTGGCGGATGGGGACGCGGCCGGGCGGGATGGGGTCGGATCCGGGACGGGCCAGGCCGGCTCAGTAGAAGACGTAGGTGATGACGGTGCTGCCGTTGGTCGCCGTCGTAGCGATGCCGTTGACGTTGTTGACGTTGGTGGAGCGGCCCCAGCCCTGGTTGGCCGCGCCGACGTCACCGAAGGTGTTGCCGGACTGCGAGGAGCCGGTGTTGCGACTCCAGTTGTCCGTCCAGGTGTCGGCGCTCGCGGGAGTGGCCAGCAAGGTGAGTGCGGCGGTCACCCCCGTGACGCAGACGACGCTCAGGCTCTTGATCACTATGGTTCGGCTCCTTCGCCGGTGAGTGGGCGGGCGGTCAGGCTGCGACCGATCCTATAACGTAGCGTTACTGATCCATAGCATAGCGTGATCAGAATTTTGCTCGGGTGTCGCGGGGGTTCACTGACGGAGGGTGTCAGCGACTCGGGGTTAACGTCGCCCGCATGATCTACGAACTGCGGCGCTACACCCTGCACCCCGGACGGCGCGACACGCTGATCGAGCTGTTCGAGCGAGAGTTCGTCGAGTCACAGGAGGCGGCGGGCATCGGCCTGGCGGGGCACTTCCGGGACCTGGACGCGCCGGACATCTTCTGCTGGATGCGGAAATTTCCGGATATGGAGGCTCGTCGGGTGGCCTTGGCCGCCTTCTACGGCGGCCCCGTCTGGAAGGCCCATCGCACGGCGGCCAACGCCACGATGATCGACTCCGACGACGTGTTGCTCCTGCATCCCGTTCCGACAGGACTGGCTGCCGGAGACAGCTCCACGTTCCCGGCGGACGATCCGTTCCCGGGCACGGCTTTCCCGCTCGCCGGACCGGCCGGCCTTACCGGGTCCGGCGCGCTTCCCGAGTCCGGACTTCCCACGTCTGTCTACGTCGCCACCGTGCACCACGTGCCGGAGGGCGTCGCGGGATTCCCCGCGTTCTTCGCCGAGCGGGTCTCGCCCGCCCTTGCCGGGGCCGGGATGCCGCCGATCGCGTGCTTCGAGACCGAGCACGCGGTCAACACCTATCCGGCGCTGCCCGTCCGGACCGGTGAGAACGTCTTCGTGTGGTTCGCCCGGTTCGAGCGGGAGGAGGACGCGGGCAAGGCCCACGAGGCACTGGAGATGGAGGCGGCCCTGCTGGAAGGACAGGTCGCGGGAGCGCCGCAGCGCTTCCGTCTCTCCCCTGCGGCCCGCTCCGCCCTCCGCTGACCGGCAAGCGGAGAAACGGGGCCACGGACCCCGGCGGCGGCCGGAGCGCGGGTGTGGCCGGGAGGGTCAGGATTCCGACGGGGCTCCGGCGGAGGGGGCGTGGCGCCAGGCCGGGATCTCACCGCCTCCGTGGACGTGGATCTCCGCGCCCGTGACGTACCCCGGGCTGCCGAGCCACAGACACACCCGGGCCACGTCCTCCGGTGTGGCCATGCGGCCCGCCGGGACCGTGGCGGCCACGGCCTCCTGCCCGCCCGCGTAGTGCTCCTCCGCGCTCTCCGTCGCGGCGAGTCCCACCACCACCGAGTTGACCCGCACTTCCGGCGCCCACTCCGCCGCCAGGCAGCGCGCCAGGTGGTGCAGGCCGGCCTTGGCGGCCCCGTACGCGGAGGTGCCGGGTGAGGGGCGGGTGCCGCTCGCGCTGCCGATCATGATGATGGCCCCGCCCGACGCCTTGAGCGGCGGGTACGCCTGCTGCGACACCAGCAGCGGCGCCGTCAGGTTGAGCTCGACGACCCGGGCGTGCAGGCGGGGCGAGGTGCCGTCCAGCGGCGCGTACGGGGGGCCGCCCGCGTTGTTGACGACGACGTCCAGCCGGTCGAGCCCGGAGACGAGGCGGGCGACGTCGTCCGGGTCGCGGACGTCGGCCCGCACGAACCGCACCCCGCCCGCGGCGCCGCCGGCCGCCCGGCCGAAGGAGGGCGGCGGGGTGCGGGCGCACGTCACGACCGTGGCGCCCGCCTCCAGGAACGCGCGGGCGATGCCGGCGCCGATCCCCTTGGTCCCTCCCGTCACGAGGACGACCTTGCCCGCGTAGTCGTAAGTCACCGTCACGAGTGCTACCGTACCAAGCAAGCGCTAGGACAAAGCAAGCGTACACACCCTGGGAGCGGGATGGGAATCACGCTGCGCGCCGGCCCGATCGCCGAGGTCGTCATGGAGGTCCCACCGGTCAACGCCCTCGCCGTCCGGCACTGGCACGACCTGGCGGACGCCCTCCAGCAGGCGGGGCAGGATCCCGCGACCCGGGTCGTGGTGCTGCGCGCCGAGGGGCGCGGGTTCAACGCGGGCGTGGACATCAAGGAGATGCAGTCCGCCGACGGCCATCGGGCGCTCGTCGGGGCGAACCGGGGCTGCCACGCCGCCTTCGCCGCCGTCTACGACTGCGCCGTGCCGGTGGTGGCCGCGGTCCACGGGTTCTGCCTGGGCGGCGGCATCGGGCTGGCCGGCAACGCGGACGTCGTCGTGGCCTCCGACGACGCCTACTTCGGGCTGCCCGAGGTGGACCGCGGGGCGCTCGGGGCGGCGACGCACCTGTCCCGGCTCGTCCCGCCGCACCTCATGCGGGCCATGGTCTACACGTGCCGCAACGTGACGGCCGCCGAGCTGCTGTCGTTCGGCTCGGTGCTGGACGTGGTGCCGCGCGAGGCGCTGCGGGAGGCCGCGCTGGAGGTGGCCGGGCGGATCGCCGCCAAGGACCCGTACGTGATCCGGCTGGCGAAGGAGTCGCTGAACGGCATCGACCCCGTGGACGTCAGGCGGAGCTACCGGTTCGAGCAGGGCTTCACGTTCGAGCTGAACCTCGTCGGCAAGGGTGACGAGCACCGCCAGCGCTTCATGGAGGGCTCATGAGCGGCGGCGCGGTCACAAGCAAGGTCATGAGCGTCGAGGAGGTCGTCGGCCGGCTGGAGAGCGGGATGACGATCGGGATCGGCGGGTGGGGGTCGCGGCGCAAGCCGATGGCCCTGGTCCGCGGCCTGCTCCGCTCCCCGCTGCGCGACCTCACGATCGTCTCGTACGGCGGGCCGGACGTGGGCATGCTGTGCGCCGCGGGCAAGGCGCGCAGGGTCGTCGCCCCGTTCGTGACGCTCGACTCCGTCCCGCTCGAACCCCACTTCCGCAGGGCCCGTCAGAGCGGGTCCGTCGCGTTCACCGAGTACGACGAGGGCATGTTCATGTTCGGGCTGCTGGCGGCGGCACACCGGCTGCCGTTCCTGCCGACCCGGGCGGGGCTGGGCTCGGACGTGATGCGGGTCAACCCGCACCTGCGGACCATCCGATCCCCTTACGACGACGAGCACGGCGACGGGGAGGAGCTGGTGGCCGTGCCCGCGCTCACCCTGGACGCCGCGCTGGTCCACCTGAACCGGGCCGACCGGCGCGGCAACGCCCAGTACCTCGGCCCGGATCCGTACTTCGACGACCTGTACGTCAAGGCGGCGACGAGCGCCTACGTGTCGTGCGAGCGGCTGGTGGACACCGCGGACCTGCTGAAGGAGGGACCGGTGCAGTCGCTGCTGGTCAGCAGGTCGATGGTGACCGGGGTGGTGGAGGCGCCGGGCGGGGCGGGCTTCACCGCGTGCGAGCCCGACTACGGGCGCGACGAGGAGGCGCAGCGGCGCTACGTGGAGACCCCCTGGGAGGAGTACACCCGTGGCGAGCAGGGCTGATGTGTGCGTGGTGGCGTGCGCCGAGGCGTTCAGGGGCGACGGCGAGATCCTCGCGGCCGGCATCGGCGGGGCCGTCACGGTGCTGGGGGCGCGCCTGGCGCGGCTGACGTTCGAGCCGGACCTGCTGACGCACGACGGCGTCTGCCTGCTCACCGGCGACGTGCCCGCGCTGGGCGAGGCGCCGGAGGTGGTCGAGGGGTGGCTGCCGTTCCGCGACCACCTGTGGCTGGTGCTGAACGGGCGGCGGCACGTGATGCTGGGCGCGAGCCAGATCGACCGGCACGGCAACTCGAACATCTCCTGCATCGGCGACTGGAGCCTGCCGAAGGCGCAGCTGCTCGGCGTGCGCGGCGCTCCGGGCAACACGCGCTGCGACCCGACGAGCTACTGGATCCCGCGCCACTCCCCCCGGGTGTTCGTGCCGGAGGTGGACGTGGTCAGCGGCGTCGGCACCGACAGGGGCGCGTACGAGCTGCGCCGGGTGGTGACGGACCTGGCCGTGCTGGACTTCGGCGGGCCGGGCGGCACGATGCGGCTGGTCTCCACGCATCCCGGGGTGAGTGTGCGGGAGGTGGTGGCGGCCACGGGGTTCGAGCTGGACGTGCCCGCCGGCGTGCCCGAGACCAGGGAGCCGACCGGCGAGGAGCTGGGGCTGCTGGACGAGGTGCTGGACCCGCGCGGGCTGCGCCACCGCGAGGTTCCGGAGCCGCGCACGGGTGCCGCCAGGTGAGGACCGCGCTGACCGACCTCGTCGGCTGCCGCCATCCGATCGTGCAGACCGGCATGGGGTACGTGGCGGGCGCCCGGCTGGCCGCGGCCACCTCCCGCGCGGGCGGCCTGGGGATCATCGCGGCGGCCACGATGTCGGTGGCCGAGATGACCGCGGCGGTCCGGGCCGTCAAGGAGCGCACCGACGCCCCGTTCGGCGTGAACATCCGCTCCGACGCCGACGACGCCGCCGAGCGGGTCGAGGTGATGATCCGCGAGGGGGTGCGGGTGGCCTCGTTCGCGCTCGCGCCGCGCAGGGAGCTGATCGCCCGGCTGAAGGACGCGGGCGTGGTCACGATGCCCTCGGTGGGGGCGCGGCGGCACGCGGAGAAGGTGGCCGCCTGGGGCGCCGACGCGGTGATCGTGCAGGGGGGCGAGGGCGGCGGGCACACCGGTCCGCTGGCCACCACACTGCTGCTGCCGCAGGTGGTGGACGCCGTGGACATCCCGGTGGTGGCCGCCGGGGGCTTCTTCGACGGGCGCGGGCTGGTGGCGGCGCTGGCGTACGGGGCGTGCGGGATCGCCATGGGGACGCGGTTCCTGCTGACCGGCGACTCCCCGGTGCCGGACCAGGTCAAGCGGCTCTACCTGGAGGCGGCCGACACGCTCGTCACCACCAAGGTGGACGGCGTGCCGCACCGGGTGCTGCGCACGCCGTTCGTGGAGTCGCTGGAGCGCTCGCGGCTGCTGCGCGCGGTGGTCAACGCGGCGCGGTTCAGGAGGCTGTCCGGGCTGCCGTGGGCCGCGATGATCCGGGAGGGGCGGCGCATGCGGCACGGCCGCGACCTGACCTGGGCGCAGGTGCTCCAGGCGGCGAACACGCCGGTGCTGCTGCGGGCGGCCATGGTGGACGGGCGCGGCGACCTCGGGGTGATGGCCTCGGGCCAGGTGGTGGGCGTGATCGGCGACCTGCCCTCGTGCGAGGAGCTGATCGGGCGGATCATGGCGGAGGCGGAAGCAGTCCTCAGGCGCATGCCCGGACCCTGAGACGGATCTCCGGGGCGGCGACGGCACGCAGATCGTCGTCGACCTGGCGCGGGCCGCCCGATGACCGTCCGGGGGTTCAGATCACGGTGATGCCACGGGCGGCCAGGATGACGGCCGCCTGCGCCGGGTTGACGATCGCGCCCGCGAGCGCCCGGAGCTTGGCGTCGTCGGGCTCGCCCAGGTCGGCGCCGCGCAGGTCGGCCTTGGCGAAGACCGTTTTCAGCAGCTTGGCGCCGCGCAGCCGGCTGTCGCTGAACGTCGCCCCGGTGAAGTCGCAGCCCGACAGGTCGGCGTCGTCGAAGCGCACGCCCTCGATGAGCTCGCCGCGCAGGGAGCAGCCGCCCAGGTTGGCCATGGTGAGGTTGGACTTGCCGACCTTGAACCCGGTGCCGCGCGAGGCGGTCAGCGACGCGCCGATCATGCGGCACCCGGTGAACGTGACGTCGCTCAGCAGCGCCCCGCCGAACCGGGCGGAGGCCAGGTCGACGTCGGTGAAGGAGGCGTCGACGAGGTCGGCGTCGTCGAAGCGCACACCCATCCCGCCGCCCCCGCTGAAGACGGCCCCGTCGAGGTCGGCCTTGCGGAAGTCGGCCGCCTCCAGCACGCACGACTCGAAGCGCGCGCCGCCGAGGTCCGCGCCGCGCAGGTCGGCGGCGGTCAGGTCGCAGCCGCGGAAGACGTGGACCTCTCCGGGGGCGAGCCGCTCGGTCAGCGCGGAGTGGGACAGGTCCTCGCCTTCGACGTCCATGGCGTCAGAGCCTACCGGTGATCACCTCGGCCGCGGCCCGGCCGCAGACCATCGCCGAGCCGTACGTGGCGATGTGGACGGCGCCGAGGTCGGAGCGCTGGGGCAGGCCCATCTCGACCACCACGGCGTCGGGACGGCCGCTGAGCAGGTGGCGCAGCGCCTGGGCCTGCCAGGCGTGGCGGTGCGCGTCGCGGACGACCACGACCAGCGGCCGCCCGGCGGCCCCGCGCAGCAGGTCCTCCAGGGCCGGGCCGGTGGCCTGCGCCGCGGCGAGCCGGGCCACGTCGGTGCCGGGCAGCAGGCGGGCCAGCGGCTCCCCCACGCCCCAGGGGGTGGCCTTGTCGATGGCCAGGTTCATCTCGGGGGCGAGCTCGACCACCAGGGGCGCGGCGGTGAGCGGCAGCACGGGCTCCGCGGACCTGCGGGTGACCCGGACGGCCCGGCGGGCGGCGGCCAGCCCGGCGTGCCCGTCGAGCGAGGGTGACGGCGGGGTGGTGGCGCTGCCCGGGGAGGCGGCCCAGGCGCCCAGCTCGCGGACCCTGCGAGCGGCGTCGGCCAGGCGCTCCTCGGGCAGCACGCCTTCGGTGACGGCGGTGGCGATGGCGTCGCGCACCCCGGTGGCGGTGGCCTCGTCGGCGTGCTCGCCGCCGACGCAGATCGCGTCGGCGCCGGCCGCGACGGCGCGGGCCGCCGCGCCGCCGATGCCGTACGCCCCCGAGACGGCGGTCATCTCGATGCCGTCGGTGACGATCATCCCGTCGAAGCCCAGCTCCTCACGGAGCAGCCCGGTGAGGATCTTGGGGCTGAGCGTGGCGGGCAGCCCGCCGTCGAACGACGGGACGAGCAGGTGCCCGGTCATGACCGCCTTGACCCCCTCGGCGATGACCTCGCGGAAGGGGCGCAGCGCGTCCTCGATCCCGCCGACCGCCACGACCGGCACGCCGTGGTGGGAGTCGACGGAGGTGTCGCCGTGGCCGGGGAAGTGCTTGGCGCACGCGGCCACCCCGGTGGACTGGAGCCCGCGGACGAACGCGCGGGCGTGCCTGGCGACGAGCGCGGGGTCGGCGCCGAACGACCGCAGCCCGATGACCGGGTTGTCGGGGTTGGAGTTGACGTCGGCAGACGGGGCGAAGTCGATGGTGACGCCGGCCGCGGTGAGCTGGGCGCCCAGGTCGCGGGCGAGGGCCTCGGTCAGCGCCACGTCGTCCACGACGCCGAGCGCGTAGCCGCCGGGGCGGCTGCTGCCGGTGCCCACCTCCAGCCTGGTCACCTCGCCCGACTCCTCGTCGGTGCCGACGAGCGCCAAGGGGTTCTCGGCGCGCAGGGCGGCGGTCAGAGCGGCGACCTGGTCCGGGCCGGCGATGTTGCGGGAGAACAGCACCACGCCGCCCAGCCCCTGGGCAAGCCTGCGGCGGAGCCAGTCGGGAGGGGTCGTCCCCTCGAATCCCGGCATGACGACGGCGTCGGCCAGGCGTAGCAGGTCAGCGCTGATGGGCATGACCCGCAATCTAATAGGAAAGTTTCCTATTTGCTAGTGGCATTTTCGGCCGTGGGAGAGCCGTCAGAGTCGCTCCAGGATGGTGACGTTGGCCTGGCCCCCTCCCTCGCACATGGTCTGCAGGCCGTACCTGCCGCCGGTGCGCTCCAGCTCGTGCAGCAGCTTGACGGCCAGCACGGCGCCGGTCGCGCCGAGCGGATGGCCGAGCGCGATGGCGCCGCCGTTGGGGTTGACGCGGGCCGGGTCGGCGCCGGTCTCCTTGACCCAGGCCAGCACGACCGAGGCGAACGCCTCGTTGATCTCCACGACGTCCATGTCCCCGATCGCCATCCCGGCCCTGCGCAGCGCGTACGCGGTGGCGGGGATCGGCGCGGACAGCATCATGACGGGATCGGCGGCGCGCACCGACAGGTGGTGGACGCGGGCGCGCGGCGTCAGCCCGTGCTCCCGCACGGCCCGCTCCGAGGCGACGAGCAGGGCGGCGGCGCCGTCGGAGATCTGCGAGGCGAGCGCGGCGGTGAGCCGGCCGCCGTCCACGAGGGTCTTCAGCGCGGCCATCCGCTCCGGGCTGGTGTCGCGGCGCGGCCCCTCGTCGGCGGCGACGCCCTCGTACGGGGCGATCTCCCGGGCGAAGCGGCCCTCGTCGGCGGCGGCGATCGCCCGCCGGTGCGAGGCGTAGGCGTACGCCTCCATCTCCTCCCGTGAGACGTCCCACGCGGCGGCGATCTGCTCGGCCCCGGCGAACTGCGACACCTCCCGCGCGCCGTACCGCTCGCTCCAGCCCTTGGAGCCGGAGAAGGGCGTGGCGTGGCCGAGCGGCACGCCCGCGAGCATCGCGGAGGAGATGGGGACCATGCTCATGTTCTGCACGCCGCCCGCCACCACGAGGTCGGCGGTGCCGGACAGGACGGCCTGCGCGGCGAAGTGCAGGGCCTGCTGCGAGGAGCCGCACTGGCGGTCGACCGTGACGCCCGGCACCTCCTCGGGCAGCCCGGCGGCCAGCCAGCAGGTACGGGCGACGTCGCCGGCCTGCGGCCCGATGGTGTCCACGCAGCCGAAGACCACGTCCTCCACCGCGGCCGGGTCGGCGCCGGTGCGCGCCATCAGCTCCTTCAGCACGTGGGCGCCGAGGTCGGCGGGGTGGGCGCGGGCCAGGCCGCCGTTCCTGCGCCCGACCGGGGTCCTGACCGCGCCGACGATGTAGGCCTCGTTCACCCCTGCATCGTAGCAAGCGCTTGGTCGCATCGGGAACGCCGGATGAGCAGGCACACTTCCGTGAACAAGCGATTGTCCCAGGGCCCATAATGGAGAGCGTGACAACGCGTAAGAGCTCCAGCTCCACCACGGCCGCTCCCGCCAAGCGCCAGCGCGCGACGTCCTCGGGGTCGGCCTCCGAGCGCCGCGACCACCTGGTCAAGCTCGCGGCGGAGATCTTCGCACGCAAGGGTTTCCAGGCCACGACCGTACGAGAGATCGCCACAGAGGCGGGCATTCTCTCCGGAAGTCTCTACCACCACTTCGACTCCAAGGAGACGATCGTCGACGAGGTGCTGTCCACCTTCCTCGACGACCTCATCGCCCGCTACCGCGCCGCCCTCGAATCGGGCTCCGACCCGCGCACGGTGCTGTCGGAGATGGTGCGCATCGGCTTCGGCACGCTGGAGCCGCACCGTGCCGCGATCACCGTCATGCAGAACGACTGGAACTACCTGCGCCAGTTCGAGCGGTTCAACTACCTCGTCAAGGCCGAGGACGAGGTCGAGCAGATGTGGGTGGCGCAGATCAAGGCCGGCCAGGCGGCCGGGCAGTTCCGCGCCGACGTGGATCCCAAGCTGACCTACCGGATGATCCGCGACACGATCTGGGTGGCGGTGCGCTGGTTCCGTCCCGGCGGGCGGCTCAACACGACGGGGCTGGCCGAGCACTACATCATGGTGCTCTTCGACGGCCTGGCCACCGGCGAGCGCAGCAGCCAGCAGGGATGAGCGCTCCCGAGACGGTCCGGGCCGCGGTGCGCGCGGCGCTGCGGGAGGCGGCCGAGCCCGCCAAGGCCCCGCTCATGCAGGCGTACATGAAGTCCGCGATGCCGTTCCTCGGCGTCCAGGCGGCGCCGCGGCGGGCCGCGCTCAAGCGCGTCTTCGCCGGTCACCGCATGGCCACCGCGCCGGAGTGGCGGCACGCCGTGCTCGCGCTGTGGCGCGAGGCCGAGTACCGCGAGGAGCGCTACGCGGCGATCGAGCTGACCGGCCACGCGCACTACCGCGAGTTCCAGACGCTCTACACGGTGCCGATGTACGAGGAGATGATCGTCAGCGGCGCCTGGTGGGACCTGGTCGACGAGCTGGCCACGCACCGGATGGGCGGGCTGCTGGCCGCGTTCCCCGGCGCGATGCGGCCCCTGGTGCTGGAGTGGGCGCACGCCGACGACCTGTGGAAGCGGCGCACGGCCATCCTGTGCCAGAACCGGTTCAAGCACCGCACCGACACCGCCCTGCTCTACGCCTGCATCGAGCCGAGCCTGTCCGACAACGACTTCTTCGCCCGCAAGGCGATCGGGTGGGCGCTGCGCGAGTACGCCAAGACCAACCCGGACGAGGTCGTCCGCTACGTACGCGCCAAGGGCATCAGCGGCCTCAGCCGCCGCGAGGCGCTGAAGAACCTGCCGGTCGCCTGACGCCCTCCGGACCGGGGGGCGTCAGCGCGTCCACAGGGCGTCCTGCACGGCCTGCACGAGCGCCATCAGCTCGGGCGTGACCCGCTCCCGCGACCAGGCCAGCCCGTAGGTGATCCGCAGGTCGCCCGCCACCAGCGGGACGAACGTCACGTCGTCGCGGCGCACCGCCCGCACCAGGAGCTGCGGCGCGGGCAGCAGCCCCGCGCCGGCCGCGACCAGGTCGAGCGCCGCGGCGAAGTCGTCGCCGGGCACCGCCCGCGGCCGGCCCTGCAGCCCCGGCCACGGCCGCCCGCCCGGCGCCAGCACCGTGCGGCCGGCCAGGTCCTGGGGCATGACGCGGGGACGCGCGGCGAGGGGATGCCCGGCGGGGACCGCCACATGGTCCACGGAGACGTGGAAGCGGGCCCCGGTGACGAACTGCGCGGGCGCCGGGATGGCGAGCACCGCGGCCGACACCTCTCCCCCGGCCAGAGCCGCGGACGCCTCGGCGCGGCCGGCGACGCGCAGTTCCACGCCGATGGGCGGGGTGCGCGCGGCCAGCCTCCGGGCGACGCGGGCGGCCAGCGAGCCGATGAGCGGTGGATAAGCGAGGTGAATGGACGGCCTGGCCAGTCGCGCCGCCTCCGCCGAGAACGCCGACGCCGCCTCCAGCACCTGCTCCGCGTACGGCAGCAGCGCCCTGCCCTCCGCCGTGAGCCGCACGGCCCGGGCGCTGCGCTCGAAGAGGCGGACGCCCGCCGCGCGCTCCAGCCGGGTGATCGCCTGGCTCATGGCCGGCTGAGACATGCCGAGGTCGGCGGCGGCCCCCGAGAAGCTGAGCCGGTCCGCCACCCGGGCGAAGCACTGGATCTCACGGAGCATAAGCGTCACGAATCCATGGTGCACCCATCGGGGGGCAGCGGGCACGATTCCCGGCATTGATCACGCCACGACGACGCAGGGAGCAGACATGTCCGTGCCGCCCGCCTTTCCCCGATCCACCGTGCTGGGTTATCCCCGCATCGGCCCGCGCCGGGAGCTGAAGCGCGCGCTGGAGGCGTACTGGGACGGCCGCTCGACCCGTGAGGAGCTGGACCGCGTCGGCGCCGAGCTGCGCGAGCGGACCTGGCGCCGCCTCGCCGAGCTGGGGCTGGAGGCGCTGCCGTCCAACACCTTCTCCCTCTACGACCACGTGCTCGACACGGCGGTGCTGCTGGGGGCGGTGCCGACGAGGTACCTGGACGCGGAGGACCCCTACTTCGCCATGGCCCGCGGCACGGACGGGCTGGCGCCGCTGCGGATGACGAAGTGGTTCGACACCAACTACCACTACATCGTGCCGGAGGTGGGCCCGGACACCGTCTTCGCGCTGGACGCCGCCAAGCCGCTCGGCGAGGTGCGGGAGGCGCGGGCGCTGGGCCTGGAGACCCGGCCCGTGGTGGTGGGCCCGGTGACGTTCCTGCTGCTGTCGGAGCGGGGCGCGGCGGCGCTGGACCGGCTCGGCGACGTGCTGGCCTGCTACGAGGAGCTGCTGACGCGGCTGGCCGCCGAGGGGGTGGCGTGGGTCCAGCTCGACGAGCCCGCGCTGGTGACCGACCTCGGGGCCGCCGAGCTGGCCGCGGTACGGGAGGCGTACGAGCGGCTGGGAGCCGTCGCGGGGCGGCCCGGACTGCTCGTCGCCGCCCCCTTCGGCGACCTGGGCGAGGCGCTGCCGGTGCTGGCGGCCACCCCGGTGGAGGCGCTCGGCCTGGACCTGGTGCGCGGGCAGCTGGTGCGCGACGGCCTGGCCGGCGTCGCTGCGCTGGCCGGCAAGACCGTGGTGGCGGGCGTGGTGTCCGGGCGCGACGTGTGGCGCACCTCGCCGGAGCGGGCGGCGCACGCGCTGCGGACGGTCCGCGAGCACGCCGCCCACGTGGTGGTCGGCACGTCCTGCTCGCTGCTGCACGTGCCGTACGACGTGGAGGCCGAGACCGGCCTGGACCCGGCGCTGCGGGCGCGGCTGGCGTTCGCCGAGCAGAAGGTCGCCGAGGTGGTCGAGCTGGCGCGCTCGGCCTGGGACGGCCCGGCCCCGGCCGCGCCGTCGGTGCCGCTGGCCGTGCCCGTCCCGGCCGGCGAGCGGGCGCCGTACTCCGTGCGGGCCGCCGCGCAGGCCGAGCGGCTGGGGCTGCCGGCGCTGCCGATCACGACGATCGGGTCGTTCCCGCAGACCGGCGAGCTGCGAGCCGCCCGCGCCGCCGTCGCGGCGGGGACGCTGCCGCAGGAGGAGTACGAGCGGCGGGTCGAGGCGGAGATCGAGCGGGCCGTCCGGACCCAGGAGCGGCTCGGCCTCGACGTCCTCGTCCACGGGGAGCCGGAGCGCAACGACATGGTGCAGTACTTCGCCGAGCACCTGGACGGCTTCGCGGTCACCCGCGAGGGCTGGGTCCAGTCGTACGGCTCCCGCTGCACGAGGCCCCCGATCCTGCACGGCGACGTCGGCCGGCCGGCGCCCATCACGGTCCGTTGGGCCCGCCACGCGCAGTCGCTGACGGACCGGCCGGTCAAGGGCATGCTCACGGGCCCCGTCACGATCGTGGCCTGGTCGTTCGTCCGGGACGACCTGCCGCTGCGCGACGTGGTGTTCCAGGTGGCGGAGGCGATCCGGCAGGAGGTGCGGGACCTGGAGGCGGCCGGGGTGCCGGTCATCCAGGTGGACGAGCCGGCGCTGCGGGAGCTGCTGCCGCTGCGGCGCGCCTCCCGGGCGGACTACCTGGAGTGGGCCGTCGCCGCGTACCGCCGGGCCACCTCGGGCGCCGGCGAGGCCACGCAGATCCACACGCACCTGTGCTACTCGGACGCCGACCAGATCCTCACCGCGATCGACGGCCTGGACGCGGACGTCACCACGGTGGAGTCGGCCCGGTCGGGCGGGCGCATCCTCGGCGCGGTCGGCGGGTTCGGGCGCGGGCTCGGGCCCGGGGTGTACGACATCCACTCGCCGCGGGTGCCGGGCGCCGAGGAGGTCGAGCGGCTGCTGCGCGAGGCGCTGAAGGCGCTGCCGGCCGGGCGGCTCTGGGTGAACCCGGACTGCGGGCTGAAGACGCGCACGTACGAGCAGGTCGAGGCGGCGCTGGCGAACGTGGTGGACGCCACGCGCCGCCTGCGCGCGGAGCTCAGCCTCAGCTGAAGGTGCGGACCAGATGGGCGAGGGCCGCGTCCGCGTAGTGCCGGGGGCCCGTGCTCAGGCCGTAGGCCAGGTCCTCGATGAGGGCGCACCGCGCGTAGAAACGGACCCTGGCCCGGTCGTCCTCGCCGAGGCCGCCGTCGTAGTGGGCCGCGGTCGCCTCGAACATCTCCGGGCCGAGGTCGCGGTAGATCCGGGCGAAGTCGTGGGCCGGGTCGGTCAGCGCCGCGTCGGTCCAGTCGATGACGCCCGTCAGCAGGCCCGTCTCCGGGTCGGCGAGCAGGTGCTCGGTGCCGAGGTCGTTGTGGCAGAAGCGCACGGTGTCCGTCTCGGCGGGCACCGGGGCGCGCAGGAACGCCTCCACCAGCGGGCGATGCTCCTCCGGCACGTGCGACTCCACGTCGCGGTAGTCCTGGCCGGCGTCCTGGAGCAGCGTCGGCGCTGGGTAGTGGTCGGGCGGGGCGAGCTCGGCCAGCCCGTCGGCCGGGGCGGCGTGCAGGGCGCTGAGGAAGGCTCCCAGGGGCTCGGCCAGCCGGCCCGGGTCGGGCACCGGGCTCAGGTTGAGCGGCCGGCCGGGCAGCTTGCGGTAGGCGATGACGGCGGCCTCCGGGTCGCTGAAGACGACCTCGGGCACCGGCAGCGGGGAGATGGCGCGCACGGCGGCGAGCAGCGCGGCCTCGCGCCGGGTGGCGTCGCCGTCGGCGACCTTGGCCCCCCGGACGATCAGCTCGCCGTCGACCTCGTACACGACGTTGTCCAGGCCCTCGCCGAGCCGGACGATGGAGCGGACCTCGTGGCCGGGCAGATGGCGGGCCAGCAGCGCGCGGATGTCGGCGATCACACCCGCAGCCTAGGGCCGCCGCGCCCGGCAGGCGAGGGTCCCCGCGAGTCCTGTCACACGGTCACTTCAGCGCCCCGGCGGTCAGCCCGGCCTGGATCTGCCGCTGGAAGATCGTGTAGACGACCAGCATGGGCAGGATGGCCAGGGTCAGGGCGGCGAACAGCGCCGACCAGTCCTGGTCGTAGCCCGCGGCGGTGGAGATGTCGGCGATGCCCTGGGTGAGCACCCACTTGTCGCGCTCCTGGAGCAGCACCAGCGGGAGCTGGTACTGGTTCCACTGGCCGAGGACGTTGAAGATGGTGACGCTGACGATGCCGGGCCTGGCCATGGGCAGCATGATCTGGAAGAACACGCGGGTGTGCGAGGCGCCGTCCACCATGGCCGCCTCCCCGACCGCCGTCGGCAGCGTCCGGAAGAAGGCCGCCAGGAAGAACACGGTGAACGGCATCGAGTACGCGATGTAGACGAGCACCAGCCCGGCGTGGGTGTTGAGCCCGATGAACGGCCCGAGCACCGGCACGTTGCCCATGTTCTGCACCACGAAGAACAGCGGGGTCAGCGCCAGGTACACGGGAAAGGCCAGCCCGGAGACGAACAGCAGGTAGAAGGCCCGGTTGCCGCGGAAGGAGTAGCGGGCCAGCACGTAGGCCGCCATGGACCCGACCAGCATGGTGCCGAACGTACTGAACGACACCACGATGACGCTGTTGAGCGTGTACTGCCCGATGTGCGCCTGGTCCCAGGCGCGGGCGAAGTTGTCCCATCGCAGGGTCGCCGGCAGCGACCAGGCGTCGCCGAAGATCTCGTCCTCGCTCTTGACCGAGGCGAGGAACGTCCACAGGATCGGCACCACGACCAGCACGGTCCACACCAGCAGCGCCACGTGCGACAGCACGCTCAGCGGCCCGAGCTGTCGCCGGCGCTCCCGCCGCGCCTCCCGGCGCGAGGTGGTGACCGTCCCCGAGGTCATCGTTGTCATCAGTACTCGATTCGTTCGCGCCTCGACAGGCGCAGCGAGATGATCGCGAAGCCGACGGTGAAGAAGAACATCACGACGCCGAGCGCGGAGGCGTAGCCGAAGCGGAAGTACGAGAACGCGTTGCGGTAGATCTCGGCCGCCATGACCGTGGTGGAGAAGTCCGGCCCGCCGTGCTGGTCCGTCATCACCCACACGACCGCGAACACGTCCAGCGCCAGGATGCCCAGGTACACCCACGCCACCTGGACGGTGTCCCACAGCAGCGGCAGCGTGATGCGGAAGAACAGGCTCCCCCGCCCGGCCCCGTCGATCTGGGCCGCCTCGAACATGTCGCGCGGGATCGAGGCCAGCCCGGCGGAGAAGAGCACCACGTAGAACCCGACGGCCTGCCAGACCATGACGCCGAGCACCGACCAGAAGGCGACGTCCGGGTTGGACAGGAACCCGACCGGCTTGGTCCCGAGCGCCATCAGCGGCCCGTTCAGCATGCCGCTGCCGTCCGGCCGGAACACCTGCTGGAACAGCACCGCCACCACAGCCACGGCCAGCACCTGCGGGAAGAAGAAGATCACCCGGTAGAGCTTCGACCCCCTGATCCCGCTCAGGCCGCCGCTGCCCCCGCCCACGTTGAGCAGGAAGGCGAAGAACAGCGCGATGACGATCGTCAGCAGCGGCAGCAGCACGAGCAGCGCCGCGTTGTGCCGCACCGCCTTCCAGAAGATCCCGTCGGAGAACAGCCGGGCGAAGTTCTCGAACCCGATGAAGCGCGGCGTGGCGCTCACGCCCCGCCAGTCGGTCATCGCGATGTAGAACGCCTGGATGTACGGGGAGATGACGTACACCAGGTAGAGCGTCACCGGGGCCGCGAGGAACGCGGTGATGAACAGCCCGCGGCGGTAGCGCTGGAACACCATCAGCGCTTGAACTTCTTGATCGAGGAGTCGCCCTTGATCTCGTCGGCCTTCTTCTGCAGGCGCTCCAGGTACTTGTCGGGGGTGAGACCGCCGGTCATGAGCTCGCCGGTGGCGGCGACGGCCTCGTCCTTCAGCTGCGCGTACCAGGTCTGCCAGCGGTAGGTGACGGTGTTGGCGCCCGCGGCGGTGACGGCCTTGGACGCGCTCGCCGCGCCCGGGGACAGCTGCCGGCCCTCGCCCGCGCCCTTGACGACCGAGACCGTCCGCACCAGCTCGCTGAAGTCGCCGGCCGCCTTCTTCGACAGCATGGCCCGCAGGTACTCGATGCCGCCCTGCGGGTTGGCGCCCTTGGCAGGGACGATGAAGTTCTCGCCGGGCGAGGTGTGCAGGGTCCCGTACGGCATCTTGTCGGAGCCGGTGAAGTCGGGCAGCGGGAACATGCCGTACTCGAAGTCGGCGGGCGTGGTCGACTTCTGCTCGTTCTCCAGCCACGACCCGGAGGGCAGCATGGCCACCTTGTACTTGTTCTGCGCGGTCTGGGTCTGCACGTGGTCGAGGCCGGCGGTGCCCTCCATGAGGTACTTGGCGCCGATCTCCGCCCAGGCGGCGGCCGACTGCTTCATCGGCTCGCTGGTCCAGGCGCCGTCCTCCAGGTTGTCGATGTTGATGAGGACCTCCGGCCCGCCGATCTTGGCGGCCAGGGTCAGCAGCGGCTCGTAGAGGTACTGCGGGAACTTACCGGCGTAGGTGAACGGGGCCATCTCGCCGGACTTCTTGATCGTGTCGCAGAGCTTGGTGAACTCGTCCCAGGTCTTCGGCACCTGCCAGCCCTTGTCACGGAAGACCTTCTGGGAGTACCAGATGCCGAAGATGTAGTTGACGTAGCCGAGCACGCTGAAGGTGCCGTCGTAGGTGCCGATCTCGACGACGGCCGGGTCCAGCAGGTCGCGCACCTTGGTGTTCGGGTCGTCCCAGCTCGGCGCGTCGAGCAGCGGGCCCAGGTCGTGGAGCTGGCCGTCCTGGGCGAGGGCGCCGAAGTCCATGGCGTTGGCGCCGGAGTTGTCGATGACGTCCGGCGGGTTGCCGCCGGCGAAGCGGGGCTGCAGGACCTTGGTGATCTCCTTGGTGGACTCGACCTTGATCTGCGCCTGCGGGTACTTGCTCTTGTACAGCGGCTGGTGGATGTCCTTGGCGTAGGCGGTGCCGAAGCCGCCGTCGAAGATCCAGACCTCCAGCGGCTTGTTCGCCGCCACGCCGAACGGGTTGGCGGCGCTGGTCGCGACCGGCGCCGCCGACGAGGAGGCCGGCGTCTTGGACGCCGGGGTGGCGCAGGCGGCGAGCGCGCCGGCCACGGGGACGAGCGCCGCGCTCCGGAGGAGCTGGCGCCGGGTGATGTTCTGGGGGGTGTTGGACATGATTGCTGTACTCCTGACTTTCAGGCTCCGCGTCTGATGCGCCCCGCGTAGCGGCTCTCCAGGGCCTTGTTGTGCTCGTCGCCGCCGGTCACGTTGACCGACAGGTAGATGGGCGGAGCCTCTCCGAGCGCCGCCATCCGCTCCACCGCCTCGGTGACGACCATCTGCGCGAGCAGCGCCGAGGTGATCGTGGAGACCGCCCCGTACGTGCCGCCGCCCGGCAGCTCCAGGACGGCGTCCCCGTACGGGGAGCCGTTGTCGAGCACGACGTCGGCCAGGTCGAGCAGCCGGCGGCCGGACGGGTGGCGCGAGGTCATCCGGGTGCTGTGCTCGACCGAGGTGATGGCGATCAGGGGGTGGCCGCCGTCCTTGACGATCGTGGCCAGCTCCACCACCGTGCCGTTGACGCCCGAGCTGGAGATCAGCACGAACACGTCCTGCGGCGCCACCGGGGCGAGGTCGTAGATCCGCCGGGCGATCGCGGGGTCGCGCTCCAGCTCGGGGGTCAGCACGCCGGGCGGCTCCCCGCCGTACAGGACGAGGTCGCGCGGTGAGAGCCGGTTGCTGGGCACCAGCCCGCCGGCCCGGCCGGCGATCTCCATGGCGATCGCCTCGGAGTGCCCCGAGCCGAAGGCGTTCACCACGCCGCCGGCCCGCAGCGCGGCGACGAGCAGCCCCGCCGCCCGGCCCACGGGCTCCGCCTGCGTCTCGGCCACCCGCTGCGCCAGCTCCAGGGCCTTGGTCGCGTACGTCATTCAGCCTCTCTCCACCCGGTGGCTCTCCACGGCTCTGATGGTCCGCTCGAACGCCTCGTTGGTGCGCTCGTAGGTGCGCTGGGCGACCGCCACGTAGACGGCGTCCAGCACGAACAGCTGCGAGTGGACGGCGGCGAGCCCGCCGAGCCGGAACGTGGTCTCCCGGCTGGCCGTCGTGAGCACCAGGTCGGCCAGGTCGGCCAGCGGCGAGCGGGCGAAGGAGGTGACGGCGACCGTCGTCGCGCCGTGGCTGCCGGCCTCGGCCAGCGCCTCCATCACCTCCCGGGTGCGGCCCCGGTGGCTGATGCCGAGCGCGAGGTCGCCCTCGCCCAGCAGCGCGGCGTCCGACAGCGCGACGTGCGCGTCGCCCGCGCTCCAGCACGGGATGCCGATGCGGCGCAGCCGGCCTTCGAGCATGGTGGCGACGTTGCCGCTGGTGGAGACGCCGACGAGCAGCACGCGTGAGGCGGCGACGACGGCGTCGGCCACCCGGGCGACCGTCTCGGAGTCGAGCTGGGCGGCGGTGTCCTGGATGAGGCGGGCGTCGGCGGCGGCCATGACCTCGATGGCCGAGTCGAGGGGGTCGTCCGGGCCGATCTCGTGGCCCACGCCCGCGCCCCAGCCCGCCTGCGCGGCCCGGCCGGTCTCGGTGGCCAGCGCCACCCTCAGCTCGGCGTAGCCGGAGAAGCCGAACGCGCGGCAGAACCGCGTGACGGTGGCGGGCGAGCTGCCCGCCCGTTCGGCGAGCGCGATGATCGTCGACCGGGCGGCCTCGGCGGGATCACCGAGGATCACCTCGCCGACCCGGCGCAACGCCTCCGGCAAACCGGGCAGTTCTGTTTCGACGCGCCCGAGGGCTCCTGAAGTCACGAATATTCCTTCCGAATACTCGGTCTTCTGGCGAAAATTATTCTTGCTTACCGGTCGCGTCAAGACCCAGAATCGGACCGTGACGAACTCGTTCGTGATCGGGGTGGACGCCGGCGCCACCTCCACCCGGGTGGCGGTGCACGCTCTGGACGGGTCCCGCGCCGGCTACGCCCGGGCCGGCGCCGGCAACCCCAGCGCCCACGGCCTCGGCAAGGCGGTCGCGGCGATCGGCGACGCCCTCGGGCGGGCGCTCGACGGCCTGGACCCCTCACGGGTGGTGGCCTCCCAGGCGGGCGTGGCCGGACAGGTCGCGGAGCTGGGCCCCGAGCTGGCCAAGGTGTGGGCCGGCCACGGCGTCGCCACCGGGCCCCGGGTGACGGGCGACGTGGTGATCGCGTACGTGGCGGGCACGCCCGAGCCGTCGGGCTCGCTGCTGCTGTCGGGCACCGGCGCGGTGGCCGCCCGCGTCACCGGCCACGAGCTGGCGGCCATCGCCGACGGGCTCGGCTGGCTGCTGGGCGACGCGGGCTCCGGCTTCTGGATCGGCCGCGCCGCGGCCAAGGCGGTGGTCGCGGCCCTCGACCGGGGCACGCGCGAGGGGCCGCTGGTGGAGCTCGTCCTGGAGGACTTCCTGGGCGCGCAGCGGGGCGCCACGCCGCGCGCCGACGCCGACCGGATCGTCCGGCTCGCGCAGGCCGGCCACATGCGGCTGGCGTCGCTGTCGGCGCTGGTGAGCCGGGCCGCCGCGGCGGGCGACCCGATGGCCGTCGAGATCGTCCGCGAGGCGGCCGGTCACCTGGCGGCCACGGTGGGGCGCGTCCACGTGTCCGGGCCGGTCGTGCTGGCCGGGAGCGTGCTGACCAGCGACGGGCCCGTCCGGCAGGCGGTGTGCGCCCTGCTGGCGGACCGGGAGGTGGCGACGGCACGCGACGCGGCGGGCGCGGCGGCCTGGCTCGCGGCCCGCGACCTGCTGCCGCCGGAGCGGGCACGTGAGCTGCACCCGCTCTTCACCGCCGCGCCCTCCGCCGTCGCCTGAGTCACTCGCTCGTGTCCTGCCGGGGCTTGGGACCGCCGTAGACCGGGTTCTTCGCCACCCGCTTCTCCGACACGAGCAGGCGCACGACGCCCTCCTGATGCGCCTCGGCCTCCCAGACGATCCAGTCGCCCCCGACCTTCTCCGACTGCCTGGCCGGGTTCATGCCGTAGCCGTCGCCGCCGGGGTTCGGCTCGATGATCTGGAACACCGCCTTGAGGCCGCGCCTGCGCACCTCCGCGAGGACCTCGCGCACCGGGCGCTCGTCCACGCGGACTCCGGCCAGCATCCCGCCCTTCCTCGTGGCCGGGCCGTGCGACTGGTACACCTCGCCGGGCCTGGCCGGGCGGCCGAACTTGAGCGTGCCGTGACCGGTGAAGCCCTCCTCCACGCTGACGACCATGAAGCAGCCCTCCTGACCGATCGTGCACCCCTCGGGCTCGGCGCCGCCGCCGATGGCCTTGTCGTTCGTGTCCTGGCCGCCGAACTGGACGATCTCGCCGACGCGGTCGGGTGTGACGGGCACGAGCTCCATGTCGAGGTCCACGCCCACCGCCCGGAACGCCTCCCCGTACAGGGCGTGGTCGGCGAACGGGTCACGGACCTTGGCGATCCACGAGCCGCCGCGCCGCTCGATCTCGATGGCGGAGTTGGCGTAGGAGGTGGCGGGGCCCGAGCCGGTGTCCACGAAGCTGGGGCCGATCACGATCGCGGCGGCGAGTGCGGCGGCCGCCAGCGTGCCCACGACCATGGGCCTGGTGCGCAGCCGCCCCCTCCCGGCGCCGGGCACGGTGGCCGGGTCAAGGAGGTCGGCCGGATCGGTGGCCGTGACGGAGGCCAGCAGCGCCCGCGCCCCCGCGCCGGACGCCCGGCCGGCCAGCTCCTCGTCGCGGACCCGGGCCAGGTCGCTGAGCTCGTTCATACAGCCTCCACGGCGAAACGGTGGGCGTTGACACCGGCGACGGCGAGCGCCTTGGAGAAGCGCTTGCGCGCCCGGTGCAGGCGGATGCGGACGGCGTTGCGGGAGCAGCCGAGCACCTGGGCGATCTCCTTGCTGCCGAGCCCCTCCCAGGCGACCAGGGACAGCAGCTCCCGGTCGTCCTCGGACAGCCCCGCGAAGGCGCGGGTGATCACACTCAGCTCGGCCCGCGCCTCCGGCGAGTGGCCGTAGAGGTCGGCCACGTCGTCGTCGAGCGCGACGAGGCGCCACCGGGCCGCGCCGCGGCGGTGGTTGGCCAGCACGTTGCGGGCCACGCCGTACAGCCACAGCCGGGCCTCGTCACCGGGCGGCAGCGCGTCGACGCGGCGCCAGGCGACGGCGAACGTCTCGGACACCACGTCGGCCGCGTCCTCCGGCGAGTCGCAGCGGCGCACGGCGTATCCGAGGATCTGCTCATATGTCTGCTCATATACGGCCTCGAACCGGGTTTTCCGGTCGTCATCCACGGGCGGTCCCCATGGTCGGCCTCCTGTGTCAGGGGATGATGGAACATCCCCTTCATGTCGGGAGATCCCCGAGCATTTCAGGATTTTTCATGAAGTCAGGATCGCGGCGCTGCCGTAGCCGCCGCCGAAGCCCGTCACCAGCGCCGCCTCGCGGCCGGCGCGCAGCTCCCGCACGGCCTGCGCCACGTTGTTGAGGCCGTGCACGTACCCCTCCGACAGCAGCCCGCCGTGCGGGTTCACCCACGCGTGCCGGCGCTCCAGCAGGTACGCGCCGAGGTCGGCCCGCTCGACCAGGCCGAAGTCCTCCAGTTGCCGGGGCACCAGCCACGAGTAGGCGTCGTAGGGCAGCGCCGCGTCCACGTCCGAGGGCCGCATGCCCGACGCCTCCCACAGCATGGGCGCCACGTACGCCGAGAAGATCGCCGTGACGTCGGGCGCGCGGTCCATCGCCGAGCAGCCCGGTCCTCCCCCGCGCACCACGGCCCGCACGCGCGGCCCGCCGAGCACCCCGCTGACCAGCAGCGCGCACGCGCCGTCGGTCTCCTGGCAGCAGTCGGCGGCGCGCAACGGCGTGCAGACGTACGGCTTGGCCAGGTAGCCGCCGAGGTCCAGCGGCTCCCGGCGCAGCGCCCGGGGGTTGGCCGCGGCGTTGTCGCGCGACTGGGCGACGACCGCGTGCAGGTGCTCCTCGGTGAGGCCGGTGTCGTGCAGGTAGCGGGTGGCGGCCAGGGCGAACAGCGGGATCGGCCCGGCCATGCCGTACGTGAAGCGCTCCTGCGGGCCGGTGGAGACGGTGTTCATGCGCCTGCCGGAGCGGCCGTTGAGCGCCCGGTAGACGAGGACGTTGCGGGCCAGCCCGGCGTGGACCAGCATCGCGGCGTCCCCGAGGATCGAGGCGGCCTGCGTGCCGCCGCCGGCGATGTCGTTGTGCCAGCCCAGGCGCTCGATCCGGAGCGCGCGGGCGACCTGGACGACCGGCGCCGAGTCGTTCATGTGGTAGCTGAGGACGGCGTCCACCTCGGCGGGCGCGACGCCGGCGTCGGCGCAGGCGGCACGGCACGCCTCGACCGCCTGGTCCAGCACGGTGCGGCCGGACTCGCGCGTCAGCGCGGTCATCCCCACTCCCGCCACGGCCGCGCGTCCGGCGAACGGCTGCATGGACGTCCTCCCAGACGCGGCGGGTGCGGGTCGCGGGTGGTGCGGTCGCCCGCCGGGACGGGGCGCGATCCGGACCGGCGGGCGACGTCTGCGGTGCTCGCCGACACGCTAACGCGCCATCGTTCTTTAGACAAGCGCTTGCTCGGCAATCTCGGCCTGTCATGCGGGCCGATGCCAGGCCCATGCCAGGCCGACGCGGACGACCTGGCGCATGCGGCACGGACCTTCGCCCGAACTGGATAGCGCTATTGTCCAAGGATGCGCATCTCGGAGCTGAGCGCCCGTTCCGGCGTGGCCATCGCGACGATCAAGTACTACCTGCGTGAGGGCCTGCTGCACCAGGGCGAGCAGCTCGCCGCCACCCGCGCCGAGTACGACGACTCCCACCTGCGCCGGCTGCGGCTGATCCGGGCCCTGCTGGAGATCGGCAGGCTGCCCGTGGCCGCCATCAAGCAGGTGGTCGAGGCCGTGGAGGACGAGACGCTGCCCGTGCACCGGGTGCTCGGCACCGCCCACTACGCGCTCGGCCCGGCCGTCGAGCCCGAGCCCGGCGAGTTGTGGGAGACCGCCCTGGCCGAGAGCGACCGGCTCGTCGCCGAGCAGGGCTGGACGCTCACGCCGCACGCCCCCACCCGCGCCGAGCTGGCCCAGACGCTCGTCACGCTGCGCCGGCTCGGCATGTCCACCGACCTGAAGCGCTTCGCCGACGCCGCGGGACGCATCGCCGAGGACGACATGGACACGATCCCGTTCGACGGCCCCCGGGAGAGCGCCGTGGAGGCGCTGGTGCTGGGCACGGTCCTGTACGGCAGGGCGCTCGACACGCTGCGCCGCATGGCCCACGAGTCGGAGTCCGCCCGCCGTTTCGGCACCGGCCCGGACCACGATGCCTCCGAGGAGGCCGGCGAGACGGATCGAGGCCCGGCGCAGGGGTAGGAGCGCCCCCATGTTCGATGACTTCACGACAGGCAGGATCGACGTGGGCGAGGCCGAGCTGTTCGTCCGGCACGGCGGCGCCGGCAGCCCGGTGCTGCTGCTCCACGGCCACCCCCGCACCCACGCCACCTGGCACCGGGTGGCGGCCGAGCTCGCCCCCCACCACACCGTGGTCTGCCCCGACCTGCGGGGCTACGGCCGCTCCTCCAAGCCCCCCACCACCGCCGACCACGAGCCGTACTCCAAGCGGGCGATGGCCCGCGACATGATCGCCCTCATGCGGGAGCTGGGCCACGAGCGGTTCGCCGTCGCGGGCCACGACCGGGGCGCGTACGTCGCCCACCGGCTGGCCGTGGACCATCCCGACGCCGTCAGCCGGCTCATCGTCCTGGACGCGGTGCCGATCGGCGAGGCGCTGGCCCGCTGCGACGCCGGGTTCGCCGCGAGCTGGTGGCACTGGTTCTTCCTCGGCCAGACCGACAAGCCCGCCGAACGGGTCATCAACGCCGACCCGGACGCCTGGTACCGGTACACGGCCGAGCACATGGGCCCCGAGGCGTACGAAGACCTGCGCAGGGCGCTGCACGACCCGGAGGTGGTGCACGCCATGTGCGAGGACTACCGGGCGGGCCTGGGCGTCGACCGTGACGCCGACGACGCGGCGCGGGCGGCCGGGCGGCGGGTGCGCTGCCCGATGCTGTTCCTGTGGGGCTCCAAGGACGACATGGAGGACCTGTACGGCGACCCGCTGGCGGTCTGGCGGTCGTGGGCCGACGACGTGCGCGGGCACCCCGTGGACAGCGGCCACCACATGGCGGAGGAGATCCCCGGCGAGCTGGCCCGCGAGATCGGGGACTTCCTGCGCCCTACTCGCTGACCGTGACCGGCCGTTTCAGCAGCCACAGCGCGGCCCGCCGCAGCAGCGTGCGGTGGATCTCGTTGTCGTAGGAGCGGGTGTCGTGGCCGAGCGCGTCGTAGACCACGCGCCCCCGCCGTACCGGCCGCGCCCACACGAGAGGCTGCCCGTCGGCGGAGGCCAGCGGCCGCACGTCGGGCAGCACCTCCAGGTCGCTGTAGACCTCGTCCACCACGTCGAAGTCGCGCAGCCCCTCCACGATCGGATGCTCACCGCTCACCCGCACCCCGGTCCAGCCGAGCGGCGGGTGGTGCGACTTGGGCCAGGTCCAGCAGCCGCCCAGCACGCGCGGCCAGCCCTGCCAGTCGTCGAAGCAGATGGACGCGGCGTGCATGCCGAGCAGACCGCCGCCGCGCTCCAGGTGGTCCAGCAGCGTCGTGCGGGCCTGCGCGGGCAGCTCGAAGCGCCACTGGTCGCGCAGGTCGGCGAAGCGGTCCTGGTCCATCCGCCAGCGCAGCGCGTTGACGGTGATGAGCTGCGTCTCGGAGGGCTCACTGAGCGCGCCGGCGATGTCCTCGGTGATCTCCGACTCGATCCCGACCTCCGCGAGCGTCTCGGCGATGGCGGCCGAGGTGGCGTCGAAGTCGTGGAACGGGCCTCCTGACAGGATCAGATTTCTCGCCATCGCCCAAGCCCATCACTTCTGCCCCACCTTTTCCACCCGTCCTGCTCGCCCGAAACCGTCACATCGGGGCTCGCCGGCCCGTCCGGGCGCCTGCGACCGGCCTGACCTGCCGCGGTCCCGGCCGCCCGAGCTCCTATAGTCGGCCTCATGGATCTCGGTATCGAGGGCAAGGTGGCACTCGTCACGGGCGGCAGCGCGGGCATCGGCCTGGCCGCCGCCAGAAGCCTGGCGCGGGAGGGATGCGACGTCTGCGTGGCGGCCCGCGACCCCGAGCGGCTGGCCGACGCCGTGGTGGCGCTCCAGGAGTTCGGCGGCGTGGTGCACGCCGTGCTCGCCGACGTGGAGGACCCGACCGCCGCCGCCCGCGTGGCGGCCGAGACGCGTGACGTGCTGGGGCCGGTGGACATCCTGGTGGCCAACGCGGGCGGGCCGCCCGCCGGCCGGTTCACCGAGAAGGGCCTGGACGAGTGGGAGGTGGCCATCCAGCGGAACCTGCTGGGCACGGTCCGCCTGATCCACGCGGTGCTGCCCGACATGCGCTCGCGCGGCTGGGGCCGGATCGTCACGGTCACCAGCCGGTCGGCGCGCGAGGCGCTCGACGGCCTGGCCCTGTCCAACGCCACCCGCTCGGCCGTCGCCGGCATCGTCCGCACGCTGGCCCGCGAGGTCGGCGGCGACGGCGTGCTGGTCACCAACGTGATGCCGGGCCCGATCGCCACCGACCGGCTGCGCGAGCTGGCGGGCGGCGACGAGGCCCTGGCGGGGCGGGCCGCGCAGGTGCCGGTGGGCCGCATCGGCCGGCCGGAGGAGGTGGGCGACGTGGTGGCGTTCCTCGCCAGCGAGCGGGCCTCGTTCGTCAACGGCGTCTCGCTGCTGGTGGACGGCGGCGAGAGCCGGGTCATCGCCTGACAGCGGCCCTCGGAGGTCCACCGGCGCCGACGTGCCGGTGGGCCGGTTTCGCATGACATGCTTCTTTTGAGAACTTTCGTGGGGAAGGCAGGGCCATGGACAAGCCGGTCATCGTGACGGTGGACGACGATCCGGGCGTGTCGCGGGCGGTCGCCCGTGACCTGCGCCGCCGCTACGGCCAGAGCTACCGGATCGTCCGCGCCGAGGCGGCGGACCAGGGCATCGAGGCCGTCAAGGAGATGCGCCTGCGCGGCGACGAGGTGGCGGCGATCCTCGCCGACTACCGCATGCCGCAGATGAACGGGGTGCAGTTCCTCGAAGCGGCCATGGACATGTACCCGTACGCGCGCCGGGTGCTGCTGACCGCCTACGCCGACACCGACGCGGCCATCCAGGCGATCAACGTGGTGGACCTCGACCACTACCTGCTCAAGCCGTGGGACCCGCCGGAGGAGAAGTTCTACCCGGTGATCGACGGCCAGCTCGACGCCTGGCACCGCACCGACCGGGTGGAGGTGGCGGAGCTGCGGGTGGTGGGCGACCGCTGGTCCGCCCCGTCCTACCGGGTGCGCGACTTCCTGGCCCGCAACCACGTCCCGTACCAGTGGCTGCTGGCCGAGGACCCGGAGGGCGCGCAGCTCGTCGCGGCGGTCGGCGAGCAGTGCCACCTGCCGCTGGTGGTCACGGCCGACGGCGTGTCGCTCCAGGCGCCCGATCAGTCCACGCTGGCCACGGCCGTGGGGCTGTCGACCACCCCGGCCACCGACTTCTACGACCTCATCGTGGTCGGCGGCGGGCCGGCCGGGCTGGGCGCGGCGGTCTACGGCGCCTCCGAGGGGCTCAACACGGTGCTGGTCGAGGCACAGGCCTCCGGCGGGCAGGCGGGCCAGAGCTCCCGGATCGAGAACTACCTCGGCTTCCCCGACGGCGTCTCCGGCCAGCAGCTCGCCGACCGGGCCCGCCGGCAGGCGCTGAAGTTCGGCGCGGAGCTGCTGACGGCGCGCAAGGTCACCCACCTGGAGCCGCGCGGCCAGGCCCGCGTGGTCGGCTTCAAGGACGGGGGCGAGATCGCGGCGCATGCGGTGATCCTGGCCACCGGCGTGACCTACCGCCGCCTGGAGGCCCCGGGCCTGGACGAGTTCGTCGGCAGGGGCGTCTTCTACGGCGCCGCGCTCACCGAGGCGCCCTCGTGCAAGGACCTGGAGGTCTGCATCGTCGGCGCGGCCAACTCGGCCGGTCAGGCCGCCGTCTACCTGTCGGGATTCGCGAGCAAGGTCCATTTGTTGGTGAGAGGTGATGGATTGGAGAGGTCCATGTCCCACTACCTCATCGAGCAGATCGACGCGATCCCCAACATCGAGGTCCACACCCAGACCCATGTCGTCGCCGGCCGCGGCGATGGGCACCTGGAGCAGCTCACGCTCAGCACGAAGGGCGAGGAGCACACCGTCGACACGCAGTGGCTGTTCGTGTTCATCGGCGCCGAGCCGTACACCTCCTGGCTGGGCGACACCGTCGAGCGCGACGCCAAGGGCTTCGTGCTGACCGGCCCCGACCTGGTGCAGGGCGGCCGGCGCCCGCGCAACTGGACGCTGCGGCGCGAGCCGTACTTCCTGGAGACCAACGTGCCCGGCGTGCTGGCCGCCGGCGACGTGCGCGCCGAGTCGATCAAGCGGGTCGCCTCGGCCGTCGGGGAGGGCGCGATGGCCGTCGCGCTCGTGCACCGCTACCTGGAGAAGCAGTGACCACCACCACCACGATCGACATAGACGAGCTGCGCAAGCTGTTCCTGTTCGAGCGGCTCAGCGACGAGCAGCTCACCAAGCTGGCCATGAGCGGCCAGGTCCTCTCGTACGCGACCGACGATCTGATCATCCGGCAGGGCGAGCCCGCCGAGTGCTTCGCGGTGCTCATCGAGGGCGAGATCCAGATGCTCCAGGAGACCGTGAGCGCCGGCACGGTCGCGATGCCGCGCACCTCCCAGCCCGGCGTGTACGGCGGGGCGACGTCGGCCTACCTGGGCGACCGGGCGCCGCAGTACTACCAGAACTCGCTGCGGGCCACGGCGCCGACGCGGATGTTCCTGCTGCCGGCCAAGAAGTTCGCGCACATCGTGACCGAGTGGTTCCCGATGGCGATGCACCTGCTCGACGGCATGGTGTCGGGCGGCCGGATGCAGCGGGAGGTCATCGACCGGCGGCAGCGGCTGACGGCCCTCGGCACGATCACCGCCGGGCTCACGCACGAGCTGAACAACCCGGCCGCCGCGGCCGTCCGCGCGGTCGGCGAGCTGCGCTCGCTGATCAGGTCGTCCCGGGTGGAGCTGGCGCAGCTCGCCGAGAACGGCATACCGCCGGAGCGGCTGCGCGCGCTCATCGAGATGCAGGAGAGCTGCACCGAGGCCCTGGGCAAGCTGCCGCCGCGCAGCCCCCTGGAGATCTCCGACGCCGAGGACACGCTCGGCGAGGCGCTGGAGGAGCTGGGCCTGGAGGGCGCCTGGGACCTGGCGCCAGCGCTGGTCCAGGCCGGGTTCGGCCCGCAGCACCTGGACAAGATCCGCAGGAAGGTGGGCGACGAGCACGCGCCGGCCGCGCTGCGCTGGCTGTCGGAGGCGGTGGAGATCTCGCAGATGCTGGGCGAGGTGACCGAGGCCACCGAGCGCATCGCCTCGCTGATCCGCTCGGCCAAGCAGTACTCCCAGATGGACCGGGCGCCGTTCCAGATCTGCGACGTGCACGACCTGCTGGACAGCACGGTCGCGATCTTCCGCGGGAAGATCGCGCCGGGCATCAGCGTGGTCACCGACTACGACCGGACACTGCCGCCGATCCCGGCCTACGGCGGCGAGCTGAACCAGGTGTGGACCAACCTCATCCACAACGCCCTCGACGCCATGGGCGAGGAGGGCACGCTGACGATCCGCACCGCGCACGACGAGGACGAGGCGATCGTGGAGATCGGCGACACCGGCCCCGGCGTCCCGGACGCGATCAAGGACCGCATCTTCGAGCCGTTCTTCACCACGAAGAACGTAGGCCAGGGCACCGGGCTCGGTCTGGACATCTCGTACCGGATCGTCGCCGGGCGCCACGGCGGCGAGATCAAGGTGCGGTCGGTGCCCGGCGAGACGTGGTTCGAGGTGCGCCTGCCGCTGCGGGAGCCGGCCACCGCCGCGTCCTGACCTCCGAAGGGCGGCTCAGCCGCAGAGAGGACTCCAGTGTCGATCTCCGAGTGGACCCGGCAGGCTCTGCCCGCCATGCTCGACGACCTGCGCATGCTCGTCGAGCTGGAGACCCACAGCTACGACAAGGCCATGCTGACCGCCGGCCTCGGGGGCGTGCGGGCACTGGTGGCCGAGCGGCTGGGCACGCCGGACCGGGTCGCCCTGCACGACGGCGGGGAGCACGGCGACGTGCTGGAGCTGACCTACGAGGGCACCGCCCCGGGCACCGTGCTCATGCTCAGCCACTACGACACCGTGTGGCCGACGGGCACCCTCGCCGAGTGGCCGTTCACCGTGGCGGACGGCAGGGCGACGGGGCCGGGCGTGTTCGACATGAAGACGGGGCTGGTGCAGTCGGTCTGGGCGCTGCGCGGGCTGCGTGAGCTGGGCCTGCCGCATCCGTCGGTGCGGCTGCTGTTCAACGGCGACGAGGAGATCGGCAGCCCGTTCTCCCGCTCCTCCATCGAGGCGGCCGGCGAGGACGCCCTGGCGACGCTGGTGTTCGAGGCGTCGGGAGGCGGCGCGCTGAAGACGGCGCGCAAGGGCGTCGGGCTGTTCGACGTGAGCATCACCGGGATCGAGGCGCACGCGGGCCTCGACCCCGAAGCGGGCGCGAGCGCCGTCCACGCGCTGGCCGAGGTCATCGCGCAGGTCACGGCGGCGGCCGCGCCCGAGCGCGGCACCACGGTCAACGTCGGCCTGGTCAGCGGCGGCACCGGCCGCAACGTCGCGGCCGGTCGTGCCACGGCGGGCGTCGACGTGCGGGTCAGCGAGCCGGCGGAGATGCGCCGCGTCGAGGAGGCGTTCGCCGCGGTGCGGGCGGTCGACCCGCGGATCACGGTCTCGGTCTCCGGCGCCTGGAACCGGCCGCCGATGACCCAGAACCCGGCCTCGCAGCGGCTGTTCAAGGAGGCGCAGTCGGTGGCGGCGGGCCTCGGGTTCGCGCTGGAGGAGATCTCGGTGGGCGGCGCCAGCGACGGCAACTTCGTCTCGGCGCTGGGCCGGCCGGTGCTGGACGGCATGGGCGCGGTCGGCGGCGGCGCGCACGCGCGCGACGAGCACGTGCTCGTCGGGCACATCCCGGAGCGGACGGCGCTGGCGATGGGCCTGATCACCGCCCTCGGCTGAGGAAACCTGCACACGGCGGGGTCTCAAGCGGGAACGGACCTGATACGCTCCCAAGCGAGCGCTTGGTTTATCCCTCCGAGAGGCCGCCGCATGAAGTTCTCAACCTTCCACCTCTTCCACCGGTTCGACGGGCAGAGCTTCAAGGACGTCTACGACTACCATCTGGAGCTCATCGAGCTGGCCGAGGAGCTGGGATTCGACGGGGTGAGGCTGGCCGAGCACCACTTCCGCGACTACGGCGTGGCGCCCAACCTCTTCACCGTGCTCGCCCACGCCGCCGCCCGCACCTCCCGCCTGCGCCTGGGCACCGGGATCGTGGTGCTGCCGCTGCACAACCCCGTCCACGTGGCCGAGGAGGCCGCCCAGGTGGACGTGCTCTCCGGCGGGCGCCTGGACCTGGGCATCGGCCGTGGGTACCAGAGCTTCGAGTTCGAGGGCTTCGGGGTGGACCTGGCCGAGGCGCGCGACCGCTTCAACGAGGCGCTGGAGGTCATCCTGGGCCTCTGGACGCGGGAGTCGTTCCGGCACGAGGGCAAGTTCTACCGGACCGGCTCCGAGGTGTCGCTCACGCCGCGTCCCCTCCAGGACCCGCACCCGCCGCTGCACGTGGCCGCCGTGTCGCCGCAGACCGTCACCATGTACGCCGAGCGCGGGCTGCCCATCCTGGCCGACCCCGCCGCGCCGTTCCGCAAGGTCGTCAAGGCGGCGGAGACGTGGCGGGACACCGCCGCCCGCGCCGGGCGCGGGGCGGACGCCGAACTGGTCGTGGCGCGCAGCGTGTACGTGGCCCCGACCGCCGAGCAGGCGCGCGAGGACCAGGCCAGGTTCGAGGCGGCCTTCGACCGCTCGCGCATCTTCAACGAGGGCAGCGCCCCCATCGACCCGAGGACGGGCAGGGCCGCGCAGGGCTTCGAGTACTACCAGGACCGCTACCTCAAGGGCGGCAGCGTGTCGGCCGACTTCCGGTGGGAGCAACTGGAGGTGATCGGCGACCCGGCGCGGGTGGTCGAGCAGATCACGCTGCTGCGCGACGCCGGCTTCGCCAACCTGCTGTGCGACTTCGGCAGCACCCGGCCCATGCCGCTGGAGGAGATGAAGAAGGTCATGCGCTTCTTCGCCTCCGAGGTCATGCCCGCCTTCGCCTGACCGGCCCCGCACACCAGTCCGTACGGCCCGCGCGCCGGCCCGGCGGCGGGCGACCACCCCCCAGGAGGCGCGATGATCCACAGCCTGACCCTCTCGGACGTCCTCGCCGAGCACGCCCGCAGCCGTCCCGGGACGACGGCGGTCGTGGACGGCGAGGTCCGGCTCACCTACCCCGCCCTGGACGAGCGGGTCACGCGCCTGGCGGACGCCCTGGCGGCGCGCGGCGTCACGCCCGGCGAGCGCGTCCTCTGGCTCGGGCAGAACTCCCACGCCGTGCTGGAGCTCCTGCTGGCCTGCTCCCGCATCGGGGCGGTCCTCTGCCCGGCGAACTGGCGGCAGTCGGCCGACGAGCTGCGCTTCGTGGTGGAGGACCTGACGCCGCGCGTGGTGGTCTGGGAGCCGTCGGAGGCGACGACGGCCGTGCATGAGGCGACGGCCACATCCGGGGCCGTGTGGGTGCGGGCCGGCCAGGCGTACGAGGAGCTCGTGGCCGAGGGCCTGGTCCGCGACTTCCCGCAGGTCGCCGACACCGAGCCGGCGCTCGCCCTCTACACCGCCGCCTTCGACGGCCGCCCGAACGCCGCCCTGCTCAGCAGCGCCGCCCTGGTCGCCCACAGCGCCGCGCTGCTCGTGATCCGCCAGATGGAGCCGGGGTTCACCTTCCTCAACAGCGGGCCGCTGTTCCACGTGGGCACGATGATGTTCTGCCTGGCCACGCTGCAGATCGGGGGGACGAACGTGTTCACGCCCGCGTTCGATCCCGAGGAGGTGTGCCGGCTGATCGACGCCGAGCGGGTCACGCAGGCGTTCCTGTTCGGCCAGATGATCGACGCCGTGCTGGCGGTCCGGCCGCAGGGCAAGTACGACCTGTCGTCGCTGCGGTTCGTCGCGCACTCGGCGGAGTGGGACGAGCTGATCACCGTGGACGACTCGCCGTGGTGCCGGTCCGGGATGGGCGGGTACGGGCAGACGGAGGTGGGCGGCATGCTCACGTTCCTGGGGCTGGCTCCCGGGGCGGCGGGGTTCGCGGGGCGGCCGTCGCCGCTCGTACAGGTGCGGATCCTGGCGCCGGACGGCGGCGAGGTGCCGGTCGGGGAGGTGGGCGAGATCTGTGCGCGCGGCAAGTCCCTCTTTTCCGGATATTTCGCCCGACCAGAATTAAATGCGGTGAAGTTCGCTCATGGGTGGCATCACACCGGTGACCTCGGCCGCCGCGAGCCCGACGGCTCGATCACCTTCATCGGCCCCCGGCTCCGCATGATCAAGTCCGGCGCCGAGAACGTCTACCCGGCCGAGGTCGAACGGGCCGTCAAGACGCACCCGGCGGTGGCGGACGCGGCGGTCATCGGCGTCCCGGACGAGCGCTGGCACCAGGCGGTCCGGGCCGTGGTGGTCCTGGCCCCGGACGCCACAGTGACGGCCGAGGAGCTGGTGGCGCACGTCAAGGGCCTGCTGGCCTCGTACAAGAAGCCCCGTGACGTGGTGTTCGCCGACGCGATCCCCAAGCGCGGCTTCACCCCGGACTACGACGCCCTGGACCGGACCCACGGCGGCGGCAACTACCCCGGCACCTGACGCACCCGCACCCGGCGCCCGCACCGCCCCCACCACCCTGAGCCGCCCGCGACCGGCAACCGCCGGACGGGCGGGCGGGCGTCAGAGGACGGCCAGGGGGTTGAGAGGGCTGCCGGTGCCGCCCTCGATCCGGAGCGGGGCCGCGACGAAGACGAAGTCCGCGCGGCCCCTGGCGCTCAGCTCCTCCAGCCACAGCATCTCCACCAGATGGACGCCGTGCCGGTGCAGCAGGATGAGGTGGAGGTCGTCCGCCAGGCCCTCCCCCGCGAGCTGGCGTTCGTCCAGGCCGCCGATCGCCGCGTTGTCCGAGGCCACCACCGCGACGTCCCGCGCCGCCAGCCACCGCCCGGCGGCGGCCGACAGGCCCGGCTGGCCCGACCAGTACTCCTCCCGCGACCGCTCCCACACCGCGGGCCAGCCGGTACGGATCACCGCGACGTCCCCCGGCCGGAGCTCCGGCCCGGCCGCCTCCAGCTCCTCCGGCGTGATCCGGTGCCCGGCCGGCAGGTGGTCCAGGCCCAGATGCCGGGCCACGTCGAACAGGACACCCCGCCCCACCACCCCGCCCACCTGCTCGATGCCGCAGCGCGTGGCCCCGTAGGAGCGCACCCGGGCGGCCGGGTGGCCGTTGTACAGCTCGTCGCCCGACCACATGTGGCACAGCGCGTCCATGTGGGTGGTCGTGCCGTGGTGGGAGACGATCAGCGCATCGTCGGCCACCCGCAGCCCCGCGCCGACCGGCCGCGCCCCCGCCGCGTAGTCGCCGCCGTCCACGGACATGAAGTGCTGCGGCAACGGCCGCCCCCTCAGGTGCGGGACGGTGCCGGGGGCGGGCGAGGAGGTGGATCCCCTGATCGGCAGGGCCAGGCTGAGGACCTCACCCGTCGTGGCCGAGCGGAGGGCGTCCAGGACGGCGCCGGGGGTGAGGAGGTTGAGGGTCCCACGCTGGTCCGCTGGGCCGAAACGGCCCCAGTTGTTAGGCTCGGCAACCAAGTAAGCGCTTCCTTTCAGGAGGGGCGTGGACGCGTCCGGAGAGGCGTGCCCGTTCGGGATGACGTGACGAGGAGGTCCGATGCGCTGCGATCCCCGGTTCTCGCGCGTGCGTGAGGTGTTCGAGCGGCACTTCGCCGACGGCGAGGAGGAGGGTGCCGCGTTCGCCGTGTACCTGGACGGCGAGCCGGTGGTGGACCTGTGGGGCGGCGTCGCCGACCGTCACACCGGACGCGCCTGGCAGGAGGACACCCCGGTGTACGCGTACTCCTGCACCAAGGCGGTCACCGCCACCGTCCTGCTCCAGCTCGCCGAGCGGGGGCTGGTGGACGTGGCCGCGCCGGTGGCGGAGGTGTGGCCGGAGTTCGCGGCGGAGGGCAAGGAGCGCGTCACCGTCGAGCACCTCCTCACGCACGCGGCGGGGCTGCCGGTGGTGGAGGACCCGGTGCCCGTGGAGGAGTTCGGCGACCATCCGGCCATCGCCGCCCGCCTGGCCGGGCAGCGGCCGCTGTGGGAGCCGGGGTCGGCGCACGGCTACCACGCGCTGTCGTACGGGTTCCTGGTGGGCGAGGTGGTGCGGCGGGTGGCCGGCAAGTCGGTGGGCGAGCTGGTCGCGGCGGAGATCGCCGGCCCGCTCGGGCTGGACCTGTGGATGGGCGCCCCCGACCCGGTGCTGGCCCGGGCCGCCCGTCTGACGGCCGGCGGCGACGGCCCCCGCGCCCCCCTCAGCCCGGCGCCCGGCACCTCGACGCCCGACACCGCGGCACCCGAGACCGCGGCACCCGACAGCCTCGCGCCGGGCAGCCTGGCGACTGACAGCCCGGCGACGGGAGACGCGCCCTCCGCGAGCGCCCTCAGCGATCTGGCCGGGGCGTCCGACGACGGTGGGGCCTTCGGCCGGATGGCCAGGGCGGTGGGCGATCCGCAGAGCCTCATGAACCGGGCGCTCGGCAACCCGTCCATGCAGCGGCTCAAGGGCGGCGCCAACCACCCCGTCATCATGCGCGCCGGCTGGCCCGCCGCCGGGCTCGTCACCACGGCCCGCGCCCTGGCCGGCTTCTACCGCTCGCTGCTCGCCGGCGACCTCCTGCGCCCCGAGACGCTCCGGGACGCCCTCCGCCCCCGGGTCGGCGGTCCGGACCGGGTCCTGCACCTGGACAGCTCCTTCGGCCTCGGCTACATGCGCCCGGCGTCGACGTTCTTCGTCCCGTCGGCGACCGCGTTCGGCCACACCGGTCTCGGCGGTTTCGTCGGGTTCGGCGACCCCGAGCACGGCCTGGCCGCCGCCTACGTCATGAACCGGATGGCCGACGCCGTCTCCGGCAGCCTGCGCGCGTACCGGCTCACGGAGGCCGTCTACCGGTCCCTGTGACCACGCCGCCGTCCCCACTGTGCCGTCCCCACTGTGCCGTCCCCACTGTGCCGTCCTCCCTGCGCCGTCCTCCCTGCGCCGTCCTCAGTGCATGGTCACGCCGCCGCTCACCGACAGGGTCTGCCCGGTGATGTAGGCGGCGCGGTCCGTGCACAGGTACGCGACGAGGCCCGCCACGTCGGCGGGCGTCCCGAGGCGGCGCAGCGGGACGGCCCTGGAGATCTTCTCGACCAGGCCCGGCTCGGCGGCCGCCACGCGGCGCAGCATCGGCGTGTCGGTGGGGCCCGGGCAGACCACGTTGGAGGTGACGTTCGCCCGTGCCGCCTCCCTGGCGAGGGTCTTGGCCAGCCCGAACAGCCCCGCCTTCGTCGCCGCGTACGCGCCCTCGCCGCCCGAGCCGGCCCGCGCCCCGTCGGAGGAGACGAACACCAGCCGCCCCCAGCCCCGCGCCAGCATCCCCGGCAGGAGCAGCTTGGTCATCAGCATCGGGCCGCGCAGGTTCACCCGCCACATGAGCTCCCAGGCCGCCGGGTCGCTCTCGGTGAACGGCTCCACGATGGACACGCCCGCGTTGTGGACGAGGATGTCCACGTCCAGGCCCAGGTCGCCGGCCGCGAGGCAGAACCGCTCCACCGACTCCGGTACGGCGAGGTCCACGCCCAGGGGGACGGCCCGGGCCAGGCCGGCGGCGACCCTGCCCGCGCCCTCCAGGTCCACGTCCGCCACCACGACGCGGGCGCCCAGGGCGGTCAGGTCGCCGGCGACGGCGGCGCCGATGGCCCCCGCTCCCCCGGTCACCACCGCCGTCCGCCCGTCGAGCCGCAGCCCCTCCATCAGCCCGCTTCCCGCCACCGTCCCGTCCGTCACCGTCCCGTCCGTCACCGTCCCGTCCGTCACCGTCCCGTCCGTCACCGTCCCCTGCGTCTCGGCCCCGTCCGGCTTGCCCTCCTCCGTCATCGCCGTACCTCCCCGGCCGTCCCGTCGTCGGCCTTCCAGCGCTCCACCAGCCGGTCCGCCGTCACTCGGGTCGCGAGAAGGCTGACCGTGTGCTTCAGCACGGCCCTCGCGTACTCCTCCGGTATCCCGGCGACCGCGTCTGTGACCACCGTGACCCGGTAGCCGAGGTTCACCGCCTCCAGGGCCAGCCCAGGGATGCCCAGGTTCAGCGACACGCCGACGGCGACCACCGACGAGACGCCCAGCGACCGCAGCGTCATGTCCAGGGACGTGCCGGTGAACGGCGAGAAGCCGTGGTACCGGCGGCTCTCCAGGTCGCCGGGCTCGCGCAGCTCCGGCAGCACCTCGACGGCCGGGGTGCCCTCCAGCATGTGGGCGGGGTCGTCGAGCAGGGAGACGATGAACGGGCAGTTGCCGGTGTGGGAGCCCGCCCGGTCGGCCCGGAAGGCGGCGGTGCAGTGGACGACGGGGAGCCCGGCCGCCCGGGCCGCGTCCAGGACCGCCGCCGCGTTGGGGACGACGTCACGGAGCCGGCACGCCGTCACCAGATCCGGAAATTTCGTGAGATCGCCGATGACGCCCCTCTGCATCTCCATCACGAGCACAGCCTCGCGGTCCACCCTGGCCTCCAGTTAGCCGAGCGCTTGCTTGGGAGCAGGTCCAGCGTACACGAGCCCCACCCGCCACCCCGAGTGACGCCAGCACAACCATGGGCGAAATATCGCCAGTCGTGACAACCCGCGCCCCGGGTGAGACCGTCGAACCGGAGAAGGCTCGCGTGATGGGGGTTGGACTTGGTCCCTGGGTACCGGGAAGTGCGCCAGCTCGGCGGCGGTCACACCGGCCGCGTGTTCCTCGCCACCTACCAGACCACCGGCGCCTACGTGGCGATCAAGTACCTGAACGCCACCCTGCGCCGGGACGCCGAGTTCATGGAGCGCTTCCGGGTGGACGCCCCGGCCCTCGTCGAGATCGACGACCCGCACGTGGTCAAGCTGCACGAGTACGTCGAGACGCCGGCCCGGGCGGCCGTGGTGATGGAGCTGGTCGACGGCGTCCCGCTGCGCGCCCTGCTGTCGGAGCACGGCCACGCGAGCCCGGAGGCGGCGCTCGCCGTGCTGAAGGCCACCCTGCTGGCGCTCGCCGCGGCCCACGAGCGCGGGGTGGCGCACCGGGACGTCAAGCCCGAGAACGTCCTCGTCCAGGCCGACGGCACGGCCAAGCTGGGCGACTTCGGCGTCGTGGTCCACGCCGAGGAGCCTGGGGTGCCCGCCGGCAGCCCGCCGTACATGGCGCCGGAGCTGTGGACGCGGGGCGCCGCCGGGCCGCCCGCCGACCTGTACGCGGCGGCGTGCCTGCTGTTCGAGACCGTGAAGGGACGGCCTCCGTTCCGGGCCGGCGGCGTGCTGGAGCTGCGCGACCTGCACCTGGCCGAGCCCGTGCCGCTGGAGGTGGTGCCCGACACGCTGCGCGACCTGCTGCGGCGCGGCCTGGCCAAGGACCCGGCGGAGCGGTACGCCTCGGCGCGGCGGTTCGCGGCGGAGCTGGAGGAGGACGCGGTCGCGGGCTACGGGCCCGACTGGGAGAAACGGGGCCGTCGTCAGCTGGCGGAGCTGGCCACACTGCTCGCGCTGCGCTTCCCGCTGGCCCCGTCCGGCTCGGCGACGACCGGCCGCGCCTCCCGGCGGGACCGGCCGCTGCGCGACCGGCTCCTGAGGGTGCCGAAGCTGCCGCCCCACCTGTGGATCGCGGGCGCGGCCGTGACGGTCATGGCCATCGCGGTCGCGGCGTCGGGCGGCCGGTTGGCGCGCGACCCGGGCACGGTGCTGATGCCGCAGCCCGAGGCGCCCGAACGGTCCACGTCCGGCGACGCCACGGACCCGGCCCGCCGGAAGGCCACCGGCACGGACCGCCCGTCCGCGCCCGCCTCCTCACGCCCACCGTCCCCACGTACCGCCCCGTCACGTCCGGTCGCGTCACGTCCGGTCACACCGGCTCCCGTGAGCCCCGTCACCACCGCCCCCGCCTCTCCCGGGCCCGTCACGTCCGCGAGGCCCACGCCGGGCGTGCCCTCGCCGACCTCGCCGAGCTCCCCGGCCACCGCGCCGGTCGTCCGCTCCGCCGGCATCGTGGGATGGAGCGGCTCGGCGGGCTCGGTACGGGTGTCCGCCGAGGGGACCGGCCCGGTACGGCTGCGCATCGCGTACACGCGGCGCGACGGCGACGGACCGGCCCGTACGGTCGCCCGGGAGACGCGCACCCTGACCGGCGAGACCGTGTACACGAGCGGGGTGCTGCGCGACCTCGGCGACGTGCCCTGCGGCACGCGGGCGCACTTCGGCCTCATGGTGCTGACGGAGCCCGCGGCGGACAACGGGCCGCAGATCAGCGAGGTCGAGGTGGACGGCGGTCCCTGCCCGCCGCCCACGCCCACCCCCTCCCCCACGGCCACGGCGAGCCCCGCGCCGACGCCCGGCCGGGCCGTCGCCCCGCCCGGCCCCCGGCCCGGCGACCCCGTCCCCCTCTCCGAGTCCCGAGGAGACCCCGCGGTCTCTCCTCCGGACCCGCAGGTGCCCCCTGGCGACGGGGTGCCACCGTCCGGGGCCCTCGGGACCGCCGGAAACCACTGATCCGGCGGTCGCCGATCCGGGCGCGCCGGCGGCCGGGCACCAGTCGACGGTCCCGGGGCTGCCGTCGCGCCCTTGTCGGGCAACCAAGCGTGCGCTAGCTTGGCAAGCGATGACCGGTGACACCTCCGCCTACTGGGCCGCCTGCAGGCGCGGCGAGCTGGTCGTCCAGCGCTGTACGGACTGCGGACGGCGTGTCCACCTCCCCGAGGCGGACTGCCCGTGGTGCGGCGGTGACGGGCTCGTCTTCGAGCCGGTCTCCGGCGACGGCGTGGTGCACACGTACACGGTCGTGCACCGGTCGTTCGCGCCCGGCTACCGGGGACGGGAGCCGTACGTGCTGGCCTGGGTGGACCTGCCGGAAGGGGCCCGCGTGTTCGGGCAGGTCGTCGGCTGCGCGCCGGATGAGGTCCGCATCGGGATGCCGGTGCGGGTGACGTTCCTGGACGACCTACCGCATTGGAGACCCCTGTGAGCGTGCTCGGGAAGCTCGGCAACGTGCTCATCCCCGTCGCCGACCTCGACCAGGCGATCGCCTTCTACGGGTTGCCGGTGAAGTTCCGCGACGGCGACCGGTTCGCGGCGCTGGACGGCGGCGGTGTGACCGTGGCGCTGGCCGGGCCCGCCGAGCAGGTCGCCGACACGGCCGCGCCCTCGTACCGGGTGGACGACGTGGCGCTGGCCGTACGGGAGCTGGCCGCCCGTGGCGGTGAGGTGGTGCGCGCGCCCGAGGAGGGGCCGCACGAGACGCGTGCCGTGCTGCGCGACCCGTCGGGCAACGTCTTCGTGCTCTACGCCCCCCTCTGACCGTCCCTCGCCGCGTCCGGGTACGCGGCGACCCCTCTGACCGATTGCCGGCACTCCTTCCCAGCTCGACCGCTGATCCGGAGGCTCCCATGGCGCGATCCCCCTACGGCAACTACGGCCACGCGATCCTGACCGCCGGGGCCCTGCGAACCCCGGACCGGGAGGCGCTCACCTACTGCGGCGAGCGCCGTTTCACCTACGACCAGCTCAACCGGCTCGTCAACCGCCGCGCCCACGCGCTCCTCGCCGCCGGGATCACCCCCGGTCAGCGGGTCGGGGCGCTGCTGAACGAGACCCTGCACGTCGCCGAGATCTACCTGGCGCAGGCCAAGACGGGCGTGGTCACCGCCGCCCTGAACCCGTACTGGCCCGCCGACACGCTGCGCGCGGTCGTCGAGCAGTCGGGCTGCACGGCCTTCGTGTACGACTCGACGGTGGAGCGGGCCGTGGCCGAGATCAGGCCCGCGCTCCCGGGCGTGACCACCTGGATGAAGGTCGGCGGGCCCGGCGACGGCGGGGTGGACCCGGGCACGGTGGACCCGGGCACGGTGGATCTCGACGGGCTGGCCGCGGAGGCGTCCGAGGAGGAGCCGCCGATCGAGGGCGCGTACGACGACCCGCTCGCCCTCTACTACACCTCGGGCACGACCGGCCTGCCGAAGGCGGTCGTCCACACGCACGCCTCGTCGCTGGCCACGGCCCAGATCTGGCTGGACGTGCCGCGCGGCCCCGATGCGGTGTTCGGCACGGGCGCGATCATCTGGGGCATCGGGTTCCCGGCCATCGCCGGCCCGGCCCTGTACGCGGGCATGCGGCTGGTGCTGGAGCAGGACTGGGGGCCGGCGAACTTCCTGCGGGTCGTGCCGCGCGAGCGGGTCACCCACGTGTCCCAGATACCGTCGTTCTACGCGGCGCTGCTCGGCTCGGCCGAGCACGAGGGCGTGGACCTGTCGTCCGTCGAGGTCATCATGCTGGGCGGCGAGCCCCTGACCGCCACCATGCTCGACCGCGTCAAGAGCCGCCTGCCCGGCGCCGCCGTCTACTCCTACTACGGCCAGACCGAGGCGCCGTACACCTGCATGGGCCGCGTCGACGACGGCTCCACCCCCCTCGGGTCGTCCGGACGGGCCCGCACCGGCAACGCGGTCCGCGTGACCGGGCCCACCGGCGAGCGCGTGGTCGGCGGGATCGGCGAGATCAACCTCGCGGGCCCGCACGTGATGGCCGGCTACGACGGCCTGCCCGGCCGGACGGCGGAAGTGCTGCGCGACGGCTGGTACGTGGGCGGGGACCTCGGCGCCGTCTCCGACGACGGGGTGCTGCGGGTCCTCGGGCGGCGCGAGGACGCGATACTCAAGGGCGGCGTCTGGAGCCAGCCGGTGGCCGTCGAGGAGGCGGCCGCGGCGCTGGACGGCGTCGCCGAGGCGGGCGCGGCGGGCGTCCCCGCGCACGTCGAGGGCCGGGAGGCCGTGGAGCAGGAGATCCTGCTGGCCGTGGTGCCCCGCGCCGGCCACACGCTGGACTCCGCCAAGCTGGCGGCGGCCCTGGCCGACACGCTGCCGGCGCACCAGCGGCCGGACCACATCCTGGTGGTGGACGAGCTGCCGCACTTCCAGGACGCGTCGGGCGGGCCTGGCAAGCTGCTGCGGCGCGAGCTCCACCGCCTGCTGGAGCGCTGACGCGATGGCCGCCGTCGAGGACGTGCCCCAGCCGGTGCCCGAGCACGAGGCCAAGGCGCTGCTGCGGGAGGCCGGGGTGCCGGTGCCGCGCGGCGTCGTGATCACGACCGCCCCTGATGCCGAAGCGGTGGCGGGGCTGGCCGAACCCGTGGTGCTCAAGGCGTTCGGGCCGGAGCTCGTCCACAAGTCGGACGCCGGCGCGGTACGGCTCGGCCTGCGGCTCCGCGAGGTGGAGGACGCGGCCCGGCGGATGCGCGAGGCGCTGTCGGCGCGCGGGATCACCCCGGCCGGGTTCCTCGTGGAGGAGCAGGCCGGGGCCGGGGTGGAGCTGATCGCCGGGCTGGTGCGCGATCCCGGGTTCGGGCCGGTGCTGCTGGCCGGGCTGGGCGGGATATGGGCCGAGGCGCTGCGGGACACCGCCCTGGGCCTGTGCCCGGTCTCCGAGGACGACGCCCGCCGCATGCTGGCGTCGCTGCGCGGCTCGGCGCTGCTGCACGGGTACCGGGGCCGGCCGGGGGTGGACGTCGGCGCGGTGGTCAAGCTGCTCATGACGCTGGGCGGGCCGGGAGGGCTGTGGGAGCGGCTGGAGCTGGGCGAGTTCGAGGCCAACCCGGTGATCGCGTCGCCGTCGGGCGTGGTGGCCGTGGACGCCCGCTACCTGCCCGCCGCCCGCTCAGCCGCCCCCTCGGCCGCCTCCTCAGCCGAACGCGCGCGGAACGCCGGGGGGACGGACTTCCGGCCGCTGTTCGAGCCGCGCGCCGTGGCCGTGGTCGGCGCCTCCACCACCCGCCCGAACTTCGGCAACATGTTCCTCGACTTCTACCGGGCCGCGGGGATGCCCGTGATCGCCGTCCATCCCGAGGCCGCCGAGGTGGCCGGGGTGCCCGCCGTGCCGTCGCTGGCGGAGGCCAGCGTGGACTACGCGCTCGTCGCGGTGCCCGCCGACAGATGCGCCGACGTCGTACGGCAGGCGTCCGGCGTGCCGTACACGCAGGTCATGAGCGGCGGGTTCGGCGAGGCGGGACGGCCCGAGCTGGAGGCCGAGCTGGTGGCGGCGGCGCGCGCGGCCGGCACCCGGCTGCTCGGGCCCAACTGCATGGGCGTGTACTGCCCGCGCGGGCGGCAGACGTTCACCGGCGGCGGGCTCGGACCGCCCGGGAACGTCGCGCTGATCTCGCAGAGCGGCGGCCTCGCCGGAGAGGTGATCAAGGTCGGGGAGCGGCGCGGACTGGCGTTCAGCCGCGTCGCCACGGTCGGCAACGCGGCCGACGTCACGCCCGCCGAGCTGCTGCGCTGGCTGTCGCACGACCCCGAGACGCGGGCCGTGGGCCTGTATCTGGAGGATCCGCGCGAGGGACGGGCCCTGTACGAGGCGCTGGCCGCGACCACGCTGCCCGTCGCGCTGCTGGTCGGCGGGCGCAGCGCCCAGGGGCGGCGGGCCGCGGCCTCCCACACCGGCGGGCTCGTCGGCGACGGGCGGATCTGGCGGGCGCTGGCCGAGCAGACCGGCGCCACGCTGGTGGGCAGCCAGGACGACCTGATCGGCGTGCTGTCGTTCTTCCAGGCGCACGGCACGCGGTCCGTGTCCGGCGACGGGGTGCTGGTGATCGGGCCGAGCGGCGGGGCGAGCGTCCTCGCGGCCGACGCGTTCGACCGGGCCGGGACGCGGCTGGACCCGCTGCCCGGCGAGGCCCTCGCCGACCTGCGCGGGCTCGGCCTGGGAGCGGGCAGCACCCTGGCCAACCCGCTGGAGGTGCCCGTCGGGCCACGCGCCCGGCCGGACCTGGTGCCCTCGGCCGTCGCCGCGATCCTGCGCCGCCGGCCGTACCGGGACGTCGTCGCGCACGTCAACGTGCAGAGCTTCTTCACGTACGGCACCGCGGCCGAGCCGCTGCTGGAGTACGCCCGCGCGCTCGGCCGGGCGCAGGACGAGCTGTCCGGTACCAGGTTCACCCTGGTCACGCGGAACGGCGAGTGCGCGCCCGCGGGCGTGGAGGACGAGGTGAGGGGGATCGCCGCGCGGGCCGGCGTCCCGGTGTACCGGTCCATGGAGGCGGCCGCGGTGGCGGTCGCGGCGGGAGGTCGTGGTGGGACTGCTTGACGGCAAGGTGGCGCTGATCACCGGCGGGGCGCGCGGCATGGGCGAGGCGCACGTGCGGCTGTTCCGGGAGGAGGGCGCCGAGGTGGTCTTCGGTGATGTGCTGGACGAGGAGGGCAAGGCGCTGGCGGAGGAGACGGGGTCGACGTTCGTGCATCACGACGTGACGAGCCCGGAGGAGTGGGGCCGGGCCGTGGAGACCGCCGTCTCGCTGCACGGCAGGCTCAACATCCTGGTCAACAACGCCGGGATACTGAAATTTCGGCGTATCGCGGACATGGAGCCGGACGAGTTCGACCGGGTGATCAGCGTGAACCTCAGGGGCACCTGGCTCGGCGTCAAGTCGGTCATCGAGCCGATGAAGGCCGCCGGGCGCGGCTCGATCGTGAACATCTCCTCGATCGAGGGCTTCGTCGGCGCCGAGGGGCTGTCGGCGTACGCGGCCTCGAAGTTCGCGGTGCGCGGCGTGACCAAGTCGGCGGCGCGGGAGCTGGCCCGATTCAAGATCCGCGTCAACTCCGTCCACCCCGGGGCCATCAACACCTCCATGGCCATGAACCCCGACATGATGGGCGAGGTCGACGCCGACGCGTTCGTCAGGTCCATGGTGATCAAGCGGTTCGCCAAGCCGGTGGAGGTGTCCCACGTGGTGGCGTTCCTGGCCTCGGACCGGGCCAGCTACTGCACGGGCGGCGAGTTCACCGTGGACGGCGGCCTGACGACCGGCGCGGGGTACTGACGACCGGCGCCGGGCACTGACCGGGCGCCTGGCCGGCCTCAGGGGAGCCGGCGGCCGATCCAGGCGCTCGGAGTGATGAACAGGCCGGTCGCCTCCACCAGGACGGTGCCGTCGGGCAGCGCGATGCGCCCGTCGGCCCACGACTTGCGCCCCTCGCTCCGGCTGTGCTCGGCCGTGGCCACCAGCGGCCGGCCGTACGGGACGGTCGCCCGGTAGCGGACGGTCAGCGTGCCGGTGAGGCCGCCCATCCCGGCGGCGGCGACCGCCTGACCGAGCAGATGGTCGAGGATCATCGCGCTGATGCCGCCGTGGACGGCCGAGGGCGGCCCCTCGTGCAGCGCCCGGAAGGCGATGTCGGCCCGTACGCCTCCCTCGGGGTCGCGCTCCACCACCAGGGGCAGCGCGTGCGGGTTGGCGGCGCCGGTGACGGCGTTGCCGAGGTGCCGTACGGTGCCGTCCGCGCCGATCTCCAGCGGCTGCGGGGTCTCCCGCGAGGCGGCGCGCAGGCGTGCGGTCAGGGCGGCCAGCTCGGCGGCGACGGCGGCGATCTCGTCCTCGCCCACCTCGGTGAGGGTCACGGCGTCCATGAAGTCCCTGGTCCCGCGGGCGAGGGCGCAGAGGGCTTCGAGCCGGGCGTCCTGGGAGGCGACGTCGATCGTCATGGACCGCATCTTAGAACACGTTCTATCTAATCGGGATCTTCGGCGCTAGAGCTAGATCTTTTACCTATAAACGACACGTTCTTTGGACAAACCTGGCAAGCTCTTGACCAGCACCTTCCCACCGCCGAGCGCGCGACGCGCGCTTGACGCGTGCTTGACCTGCCTTTTTGTCACGGTAGCCTCCGACATCACGGATGACTACAGGCCTCCGGACAGTCACATGCGTCCCGGGATACCCCGAGTACCCCAGGCTGCGGTGATTAACCCGGTCTTGCCCGAAAGGTTTCTCTGCACTAGATGACGCCAGAGATGCGGAAGTTCATCGACCTCCTCGAGGGCCAGCTGGGCTACTCGGAGAGGGGCGGTGCCTACACCAAGTTCGGCGACTGGTACGGCAAGAACGTCGAGTTCGACGCCGACTACACCTCCGCGCCGTGGTGCGACATGATGCTCTCGTGGGCCGCGCACAAGCTCGGCTACGAGGACTGGATGGGCCAGTTCGCCTGGACCGTCAGTCACGCCAAGTGGTTCCGCAAGCACGACGCATGGGGGCACAAGCCCCAGCCGGGAGCCTTCGTCTTCTACGACTGGAGCGGCTCCCGGAGCATCGACAAGATCGACCATGTGGGCATCGTCACCCGCGTCGAGGGCGACACGATCTACACGATCGAGGGCAACATCGACGGCGGCGTCGCCAAGCGCAAGGAACGTGACACGAGCAAGGTGGTCGGCTACGGCTACCCGTGGCGGATCAAGGAGCGCCTGGACAAGAAGGCCCGCGAGGAGGCGTTCCGGCGGGACTCGGTCGAGCCCATCGTCCCCCCCGGCAGCGACCCCACGCAGCTCCAGGCGCCCGACAGCACGCTCGGGGCGTTGATCCCGTACTCCGAGGTCAACATCGTGGCTCCCCCGCTGGCCGCCCGCGCCAAGCCCACCGCGAAGCCCACCAACGGGGCCCAGCAGGCCGCGGCCCCCACCCCGGCGCCCACCGCCCAGGCACAGGCCAAGCCCCAGGCCGTCGCCCCCACCACCGGGTCCACCGCGAACGCCGACAAGGCCGCCAAGAAGGGCAAGCACGCCAAGCCCGTCACGGCCGGCACCAAGGCGGTCACCAGCGAGCCCCTGTCGCCGCCGCCCGTGGACGCCGCCGCCCCGCACCCGTCCCCGGCGCTGGAGTCGCCGGCGCTGGTGGGCTCCGCGCTGGTCGCCGCCCTCGCGCTGCTGGCGGTGGCCAAGACGCGGCACCTGCGCGCCCGGCCCGCCCTCGCCACCCCGGCCCCGGTCCCGGCCTCCCCGGCCCGCCGCCGCCACCGCCGTACCCGCCGCCCGGCCACCGCCCCCGCCGCCGCCGCGACCCTGATGACGCGCACGGCGACGGCCGCCGAGACCCTCGCCACCGCCACGGCCCGCGCCACGGCCGGAGCGGCCCTCGCCGCCGGCGCCACGGAGACGGCCGGCGCCACCCT